>NZ_JBIWAL010000108.1:0-6887 GCF_044760045.1 Pseudomonas sp. NPDC098747
GAAAATGAGCTGGTGGGCGGACGTCGCCAGCGTGACCGGAATTTCTGCCGATGGGAAGGCTTGGCATTTCCACCCACTTTCATTAATCACAAACAAGGTATCTGATTCCCGAGAGCTGAGAGTTCGAGCGTTCTTAAGAATGATCCGCGTTGGGGAAGGAACCGAAGGAATTAATGGCTATGAAAAACTTTTTGGAGGTTCATCATTTATTAAAGACCATGGAAAAACATTTGATGATCATCCTCAAATAAAAATTAAAAAAAGTGGCTACACCTCTTCCGCCGCCGGAGCCTATCAGGTGATGGGTTATACATGGAACGACGACTCAGTAATCAAAATAAGAAAAAAGCTAAACATTAAAAACTTCTCTCCTCTTTCCCAAGATATATTTTGCTTGGGGCTGCTAAAATACAAAGTAAGGGGCGATGCTTTAGATTTGATAGTGTCAAATAAAATACAAGAAGCTATAGAAAGTAGTAGCTACGAGTGGGCAAGCCTTCCCCCAGGGCGATATGGCCAGCCAATAAAATCGATGGATGAAGCGCTGGCTTATTATGAAAAATTCTTAAATGAAGAGATTCTCGGAACATCGGACCTACAATTAACACCGGGATTTCTCAAGGAGCTAGGATACTGATGTCCTTTAAAAAAATATCAGCATGCTTTTTGTTGACTGTAGTAACGATGAGCAGCTACGCAGAGTCCAAGAGTGCTTTTGAGCCAGATGCGGAAGCGCAAAAAACCTTAGGTGCAGCAGGGCGATGGTCTCCCGATTGCGACACGATAGGAGGGATCACAATAAAAGAAAATAATCGTATTTTCATGGAAGTTAACTCGAATCAAATTTACATAACCTCTCGCGGAAAGAATGAAGCAGGGAGAATCAATTTTTTCTTAGACGCCCCAGCCGATCTAGGGAGAGGCGGAATGATGCTTAAGTGGGACAATTTCTCAAAACAAAGGCCCATTGCAAAATTCGAACAGACTTCAAGTCACTCGGCAACCGTAGAGTGGCTAGGCTTTTATGACGAAAAATCCAAAGCAGGAGTTTGGTTGGACGAACCTGATTTTGTGCGAGCAGAAAAAAAAGAGTTCTCAAAATGCAGTGACTAATGCATAAATTCCTTAAACACAGAAGGCTGTCAGGCTTCGCAACTGGTTTCCCACAGTCTGGAAGCCGCAAGCGGCAACCCATTCACTGAAGAAGTAAACCATGCTGCTCAACCTACTGATTGGTCTCCCCGTCATGATGGTCTGCCTGCTATTGCAGGCCATTTTCCTAACCATCTGTCTACGCTACTACGTGCGCGTCAGGCACGCTCAACGAGGCCACCACTCGCAATGCCTGAACATCCCGTTGTTGTCGGGGGTGATGCTGTTGATGTTGCTCGGTAATTTCGCGCAAATGGCCATCTGGGCTGGGCTGTTCATGCTGCTCGGCGAGTTCGACGATTTCGCCACCGCGCTTTACCACTCAGGGGTCAACTTCGTTACGCTGGGCTATGGCGACATCATCATGTCCACACGCTGGCGCTTGCTCGGCCCACTGGAAGCGGCCAGCGGCATTCTGATGTTTGGCGTCTCCACTGCCGTGATGACCGCCGCGGTGCTAGATGTCATAAAGCACAACATGGCGAGGTTGCAACATCACGAGCAGCCGTAAGTCTTCGCGCAGCTCGTTTCTACAACCCCACAATTCCGTATATGTAAACCCAGCCTGACCATGGGCGACGGCTCACCGCCGACACCAAACCAAAGTGAGCCGAGTGCATTTTGCCGGTGAGTTGGTCAGTACTCACAGTTGACACGTGCTGGACGACAGCAGCCACACTGCTAGCCTCCTCATAAAACCGGAGACACCATGAACAACCTGACCTTGATTGCCAACATGCTAATTATCCAGAACCAGAACCAATTTGGGATTGCTTGCGTCGCCGTTGTCGCTACGACGGTAGGGGTTGGCTCATGGGCGGGTACGAAATATGGTGGCGAGGGAGGCGCAGTAGCTGGAGAGATTTTGTGCGAGAAGACATTGCCATGATGTGGGACGGTTTTTGGACATCATGGTTAGCTTTCTGGCTTGTATCCGGCCCGATTGTGCTTTCATTCGTGGGCATCCTGTATTCCTTGTATCTAGGCCGCTACCTAGACGAGATGATGGAAGCCTTAAAAAGTAGCCGTTTTATCTATATCTGGGGACCGAGCCTGCGAAAGCAGGGATGGTTTGGTTGTTACGCACTCATCACCAGAATCGCTGGCTTGATGATTTTTTCGAGAGTTTATATTCGTGCCGGAGAGGTGGATCCTGTCGACATTGAAAACTTTCCGCCGCACCTGAAGCGCATGTTGATCGTAAATACGGCAATGCTCGTCTTGGGTTTTATTGGGATAGTGATTGTCGGTGTGTTGTTGGAGTTTAGATAACTCTTGACGCACTCCTTAGCGTGTCTCTCGGTTGAAAAAAGGGGGCGAAAAAGGCAGGGGCTTATGGAAATGTCCCTGCCTTGTTTCCTCCGGCGGGCACCTTTTACGTGCGAACAAAACGGGAACGGTGCTGCGAAATTCTTTTATTGCCACCTCTGCATTACAATGTTTTTTGCGCTCAAGCAAGGGGGGCGGCATGGTTGTAACTCGAAAAATCAATTGGGTCGAAATCAAACTCGCTTACCGAGCTGGCATTCTCACGCTTCGAGAAATCGCCAGCGAACGACATCACCCACGGGGCGATAACAAAGCGCGCCAATCGTGATGGATGGACGCGTGACCTCGCCGCTCCAATCAAACACAGGGCGGATGAATTGGTATCTAGCGCGTTGGTATCCACCGGTATCCAGAAAACACCCCTTGAACTGGAAGCTGTGCAGGCTGGAGCCGAGGCTATCGCCCGCATCAAGTTGACCCAGCGCGCCCGCATCACCGCACAGATGAACATGCTGCTGCGCCTGCAAACGGACTTCGAGCGTATGGCCAGCGACGACGTTGGCGAGCGTGTTGATATTGCAAAAAAGATGGCGGACATCTTGAAGGTGTTAACCGACCTCGAAAGACAAGCGTACAACCACGATGCCGTGGACGCTCAACCGAACAGTGCCCCAACGCTGCCAGAGAAGCCGCTGTCACCAAATGACGTAGCTCCGCGCATTGCCTTTGTGCTGGGCAAAGGTCTAAAGCATTCGGCGGGCGCTGGCGGTGCGTCCACTCCGGCTCAATCCCATTAATTTGCCGCGAGCCATCCCACGTTACCTTTCCGTTTAATTGTGTGTCCCGCTCACGTTTAAATGCCTCGGGACGGCTCGTCATCAGAAGGCCGTCACAAAAAAAGTAGGGGGAGGCACGGTTTAGGTGGGGGGGTAAAAACGCGAAACGGGGAACGAACGGGGAAGATTAACGACGAAAACGACAAGGGGTTACTGCTAAAAGTGCCGCAACCCCTTGATTTATATGGTGGGCCCACACGGACTTGAACCGTGGACCAAAGGATTATGAGGCACATGGTTATGAGGCTCAGTGCTATTTGTTGAAACATGAAATCTAGGATTTTCCCCGCAATTGCTGGGCTTCATGTTTCATTGGGTTTCTCTGTGTAGCGTAAGGTTGCTATGATTCGTTGAGCAATTCGTTAAGCGATTCGTTAAGAAAAATAAGGGCTGAAGGTGGCGCAAAAACTCGTACACAGCAAAATTCTTGCTTTGAAAACTACTCTCTCTGAAGCACTGGAAGGTAAGGGCGCCGGTTCTATCCTTTTTGAGCGTCGGGCAAAAGGCGTTTTGGTTTACTTGAGCTTACGTCGCGAAGGCAAGCAGGAGCGCTTGAAGCTTGGTAACTATGTAGATAAGACCTTAGTCGAGTGGCGAGCATATGCAGCCGCTACATCTCTGGAAGCTAGACGGTTTCCTAGCATTGAGCATTATTTGACCGCCGAAAAAGAGCGAGCCCGCGCCAGTCAGCGGCTAGCAGATATTGAGGCAAGACAGGGAACGCTTGCGCAAATGCTAGATGCCTATGTGGACGACATGGAACGTAGAGGCAAATCGAGTGCTAAATCTGTTCGTGGTGCGTTGAAACTCGATGTACTTACACCTTTTCCAGAATTGTCGAAACGCAAAGCAAAGGAAATCGAGCCAAGTGATGTGGCTCAGATCCTTCGCAATTGCCTGACTCGCTCCGTCGCGCATAAGGGGCGCGGTGTTCGACTCACGAAAGCTACTGCCAACAATGGCAAGAAGCGGCAAGCCGATAAGCTGCGCTCGTACCTTCAAGCCGCTTTTGCCTTTGGACTTGCGAACGACTTGAATCCGCTTCGCTCGGGAGACTCTGTGGAGTATGGCCTGAAAACCAACCCGGCTCGGGACGTGCCTACCATCGAAGGAGCCAATCGGGCGAACACTTGGGCTCTTACCAAGGACGAACTGAAATCTATTGTATTAGCGGTCGAGAGGTTGCCTGACCGACGACGGGCTATCGCCAAGGCGATGCTGTATTTGGCAGGGCAGCGAGTAGAGATGCTTTGTCGGGTGACATGGCCGGATTTTTATAATGATGGCGAACACAGCGATGTCTTGCGGCTGCTTGATCTCAAAGGAGGGAGGGGGACACCACCCCGCGAGCATCTATTGCCGATTACTAATCGTCTAGCAGAAATACTGTCACCGTTACTCGCATTGAAGGATTTAGGGCGTGCGCCGGGGCCATTTTACCTTAGGGGAACGGTATGCATCGCCCCCGGTACAGCCCTAGATATTTTTACGGTGCTGGGTGATCAACTGTCGGAACAAGGTCTAACACGCCGTTTCACTTGGCGGACGCTCCGAGCAACTATCGAAACCCATTTAGCAGCGCTTGGCGTAAATCAGGAGCGGCGGGCGTGGTTGCTCTCGCATGGGCGTTCTGGCGTGCAGGCAAAGCATTATGACCGCTGGAATTATTTACCAGAGAAACGGGCGGATTTGGATCGGTGGGCGAGATATCTCGACGAGCTGGCAGGCAATCCCTCCGCGGATAATGTGGTTACAGGAATCTTTGCCAAAACAGCCTGAACGACCTCATGACATCGGAGCCTTCAGTGCGGGGGGCGGGGGAGCTCATCATAAATGCCCCCCGCGCAGATTAATCATTATGAGTGGTAGGGGCTTAACTCCGGACGGATAGCCTCCAACTTTATGTGCGGCAGCATTTTGCCGCCCCGCACGCCTACCGCTGATATTGATGTTGGGATATTCTTGGTGTCGACATATTAGTTTGTTTAGCAGCCGAGCGCATTTTTTTCATTGCAAGTTAAGAGCGTTGATAATGCGTTCAGGTTGTCATAAGCATCGCTAGCGCATTGAATATTGACTCCGGTTGTATCGGAAGAGTTTTTGGATTTGACTGTAACTCCATTTGAGGCGTTGGGGCTTATTGATGTGTCTAAACTTCGATAAACAGAGTATGCGTGTTTTCCAATCGAAAAATCAACGTTGAAGTAGTCCACTCCGTATCTTGTATGATGGTTGTAAGTAAAATGATCCTGCGTTCGTAATCCTTTTTTTGGAAACTCTAGCTCTATATTGTTAGCTTTTCCAAATCTGTAGTGGAGGCTTTTTTCTTCTTTGGCATTTGATCCGCATAGCGACATTATTTTATATACTTTCATCCGGCAGGCAGTGGCTTAGTGAGTCGTTTGCAATAGCTAGGCTGGCTGAACTTAGAGCTAAAAATCCGACAGTGAATTTAATCATGGTTACTGTCCGCTCGCGATAATATTTTAATTGTCTCTCATTTTTGCATAGTATACTTCGTGTTTTGGTCTTTGCATGTTGAGCCGAATATCAGAGGGGCTGGGGTTAGCAGTGGACTGCCATCCCCGAACTAAATCACATCTACTTCATCTTCACTGGTGCCGAATGCTTAATGCATTTTTCATATTTTTCGGCAAAAGCCTTATCAAACGTTAACGATTGTGGCTCATCTACATCCGCTGAAATATTGTAAAGCAGGCGCTGTCCGACTTTGTAATTTACCCAGCCAATTACACCAGAACCATTGGTATCAAAAAAAAGTTGTGCTGTTACTTCGTCGCCAGAATCGTTATCAAGTAATAGATTGGCTTTATCTTTTTTTACATAACGGAATGGGAAGTTGCTACTTCTTACCAGTTCAGTTAGGTACTGATAGCACGAACCTGAATCCTGCGCTTGATGCGTCGTGACATCCTTTGTTTGTTGATTTGCTTGGGCTGATACCCCATAGGCAGCACCTACGATCAGGGGGATCAGCAGAGTGGCATAAGCTATTTTTTTCATTATTTACCTGCAATAAATTCATTGACAAAGCGCGATTTAATATCTTCAAGGTGTTTTTTGTATGTGGCCTGAATGCTAGCGTTGGTTGAATGCCAGCGCGCCCAGTTGCCGTTGTGCTTCTGAATATAAAACGCTTTATATTCCATTCCCCCTAGAACTGAAGGAAATACGATAAAGCGCTTTTTCTTATCTGTAATTTGTGCATTTCCTCCCTGCCCACTCATCCCCTTGTTTTCAAAAGCCTCCCAAATCCCCGTGGGCGTAAACTGAGGGTGCAACGAGAAAAAATTACCATCCCACCCATAGTATGGTGGTTTACCAAACGCTTCCATGCCACCAGTACCGCATTTTACGTATTGACGAGATTTGAAATGCGCAGTTTCGTCGCGATACATACGTTCGATAATTGTGGCCATATCCTTTCCATACTTGTCGTAAATTATCCGTAATGCGGCTTTAGCATCGCCTTCGTTAAAATTACCCGGAGTGAACGGAGGAACGGGCTTCCCGTTGATGTACATAGGGGATAAGGGGTGAAAGTGCCATGCCTTCCCATCGGCAGACATGCCGGTCACGCTGGCGACATCTGCCCACCAACTCAACTTT
>NZ_JBIWAL010000109.1:0-6851 GCF_044760045.1 Pseudomonas sp. NPDC098747
TGCGTCTGCTTACCCCCCGGCATTTCAAGGCAGTCTTTGAATCCCCTACCGGCAAGGTTCCGGGGAAAAATCTCCTGCTCCTTGCGCGCAACAACGATCTTGATCACCCCCGTCTCGGGCTGGTTATCGGGAAAAAGAGCGTAAAGCTCTCCGTTGAGCGCAATCGCCTCAAACGTCTGATGCGCGAATCGTTTCGTCTGCACCAGGATTCACTGGTCGGCTGGGACATCGTTATCGTCGCGCGCAAAGGTTTGGGTGATGTAGAAAACCCCGAATTGATTCAGCATTTCGGCAAACTCTGGAAGCGTCTGGCCCGTAACAGTCCAGTTCCAGCAGTCAAAACCGAAACTGTAGGGGTAGACAGTCCAGATGCGTAAACTGGCCCTCGTTCCGATCCAGTTTTATCGCTATGCCATTAGTCCTCTGATGGCCAGCCACTGTCGTTTCTACCCCAGTTGTTCCTGCTACGCGTATGAAGCCATTGAAAATCATGGCCTTCTGCGCGGTGGCTGGCTGACCTTTCGTCGTTTAGGTCGCTGTCATCCGTGGAATACCGGTGGTTATGACCCGGTTCCATCTATCCCTACCTCCCGTTCTTCTTCGATGGCCGAGTAATCATGGATATCAAACGCACGATCCTGATCGTCGCCCTGGCAATCGTGTCCTACGTTATGGTTCTTAAATGGAACCAGGACTATGGCCAAGCTGCCCTGCCGACTCAGAATGTTGCTTCCAGTACGACTACATCCGGTTTGCCGGACACCGCCACTGGCAATAATGCTGCCAGTGACGATATTCCGCGCGCCGCTAGCGATACCAGCGCACCTGCTGAAACTCCGGTGGCTGCCAGCAAGGATCTGATCCAGATCAAAACCGACGTGCTCGATCTCGCGATCGATCCACAAGGTGGTGACGTTGCTCAACTGACCTTGCCTCTGTATCCACGTCGTCAGGATCGTCCTGATGTTCCGTTCCAGCTGTTCGATAACGGCGGCGAACGTGTTTATCTGGCGCAAAGCGGTCTGATCGGTACCAATGGCCCGGACGCAAATCCGGCTGGTCGCCCGATCTACTCCGCCGAGAAGAAGACTTATCAACTGGCTGATGGTCAGGACCAACTGGTCGTTGATCTGAAGTTCAGCAAGGACGGCGTCAATTACATCAAGCGTTTCACAGTGAAACGCGGCCTGTATGACGTAAACGTTTCCTACATTGTGGATAACCAGAGCGCTCAGCCCTGGAATGGCGCGATGTTTGCCCAGTTGAAGCGCGACGACAGTGCTGATCCTTCGTCCACAACTGCTACCGGCACCGCGACTTACCTGGGCGCCGCTCTGTGGACGAGTTCTGAGCCGTACAAGAAAGTGTCCATGAAGGACATGGACAAGGCGCAACTCAAGGAAACCGTCACCGGTGGTTGGGTAGCCTGGCTGCAACACTACTTCGTGACCGCGTGGATTCCGGCCAAGGGCGAAAACAACATCGTCCAGACCCGTAAAGACAGCAAAGGCAACTACATCATCGGTTACACCGGTCCAACACTGACCGCTGCACCAGGTGGCAAAGTTGAAACCAGTGCTGTTCTGTACGCCGGTCCGAAAAGTCAGGCTGTGCTGAAAGAGTTGTCCCCAGGTCTGGAACTGACTGTTGACTACGGCATACTGTGGTTCATTGCCCAGCCGATCTTCTGGCTGCTGCAACACATCCACGCGATCGTAGGTAACTGGGGCTGGTCGATCATCTTCCTGACCATGCTGATCAAGGGTATTTTCTTCCCTCTGTCGGCTGCCAGCTACAAATCGATGGCGCGCATGCGTGCCGTTGCGCCGAAACTGGCTGCACTGAAAGAGCAACATGGCGATGACCGGCAGAAAATGTCGCAAGCCATGATGGAGCTTTACAAGAAAGAGAAGATCAATCCACTGGGCGGCTGCTTGCCGATCCTCGTGCAGATGCCGGTTTTCCTTTCGCTGTACTGGGTTCTGCTGGAAAGCGTGGAAATGCGCCAAGCGCCGTTCATGCTGTGGATCACTGACCTGTCGATCAAAGATCCGTTCTTCATTCTGCCGATCATCATGGGCGCAACCATGTTCATCCAGCAGCAGCTGAACCCGACTCCTCCGGATCCGATGCAGGCGAAGGTCATGAAAATGATGCCAATCATTTTCACCTTCTTCTTCCTGTGGTTCCCGGCTGGTCTGGTGCTGTACTGGGTAGTGAACAACTGCCTGTCGATTGCACAACAGTGGTACATCACGCGTAAGATCGAAGCGGCTGCGAAAAAAGCCGAGGCGTAACTTGCTCTGTGGATAACACCACTCAAAACGCCCCCTAGTGGGGCGTTTTGCTATCTGTCACTTTTGTCTGGATTACGGTTTATGAGCGTACCTCGTGAAACCATCGCAGCTGTCGCTACCGCTCAAGGTCGCGGCGGTGTGGGCATTGTCCGAATTTCCGGTCCGCTGGCCAGTGTTGCGGCCAAAGCTATTGCCGGTCGCGAACTGAAACCGCGTTACGCCCATTACGGCCCATTTTTCAGTGATGACCAACAGGTGCTCGATGAAGGTCTGGCGCTGTATTTCCCGGGTCCGAACTCGTTCACCGGGGAAGACGTGCTTGAATTGCAGGGCCACGGCGGTCCGATCGTTCTGGACATGTTGCTCAAGCGTTGCCTGGAACTGGGTTGCCGTTTGGCTCGCCCGGGTGAGTTCAGCGAACGCGCATTCCTCAATGACAAACTCGACCTGGCGCAGGCCGAGGCGATCGCCGATCTGATCGAGGCCAGTTCTGCACAGGCAGCGCGCAATGCTCTGCGTTCGCTGCAAGGCGCATTCTCCCAGCGTGTGCATAACCTCACCGAACAATTAATCAGTCTGCGTATCTACGTCGAAGCCGCCATCGACTTCCCGGAAGAAGAAATCGACTTCCTAGCCGATGGCCACGTATTGAGCATGCTCGACAAAGTCCGTGATGAATTATCCACAGTGCTGCGAGAAGCAGGCCAGGGTGCCTTGCTGCGCGATGGTATGACCGTGGTCATTGCCGGCCGTCCAAATGCCGGCAAGTCCAGCCTGCTGAACGCCTTGGCTGGCCGTGAGGCAGCGATCGTGACCGAGATTGCCGGTACCACTCGGGATATTCTGCGCGAACATATCCACATTGATGGCATGCCGCTGCATGTTGTGGATACCGCTGGTCTGCGCGATACCGACGATCAGGTGGAAAAAATTGGCGTTGAGCGCGCATTGAAAGCCATTTCTGAAGCGGACCGCGTGCTGTTGATGGTAGACGCGTCGGCGCCTGAAGCTTTGGACCCGTTCGCCTTGTGGCCGGAATTTCTCGAGATCCGCCCGGATCCAGCGAAAGTCACCTTGATCCGCAATAAAGCCGATCTGACGGGTGAAGCGATTTCACTGGAAACAAGCGACGACGGCCATGTAACCATCAGCCTGAGCGCTAAATCTGCAGGCGAAGGCCTGGAATTGCTGCGCGAGCACCTCAAGGCCTGCATGGGCTACGAGCAAACATCGGAAAGCAGCTTCAGCGCCCGTCGCCGCCATCTAGAAGCCTTGCGCCACGCCAGTGCGGCGCTGGAACACGGTCGCGCGCAACTGACACTGGCGGGGGCTGGGGAATTGCTGGCTGAAGATTTGCGTCAGGCTCAGCACTCTCTGGGTGAAATTACCGGTGCTTTCAGCTCCGATGATCTGCTCGGACGAATCTTTTCCAGCTTCTGCATCGGTAAATAACCCTTTCTGTGTTTTACAGACGGGCCCGTTCGCGGCTCGTCTGCTTCCCTCATCATTGAACTGATTCCAGAAGTGCCGGGCAGATTTATGCTCCCTGAGCGGATTTTCGTTGCGCGCGATTTGCTCATTCATCAGATTTCTGTGGATTAAGCCCTGTGAATAACTGCCACTAAGGTCAGTTGATAACAGGGCCTGAAAACTGGATATAACTACCTCTGTGGATAACTGCCCCTTTCATCCACAGGCTTAAACCGGTTATCCAAGCCGCTTATGGCCACATGGGCACAGGGTTTTGAATCTCTGTACACATTGAAAAATAAGGCCTGTAGAGATCTATCCACAGAAAATAGGCTCAGTAAGAATAAGCATTAAAACAAAGGTTTTATAAATTTCTTTCTTTTTTATTCTTTTAAGCTCGAGTTCTCCACAGCTGGTTAATTTTTGTGCAGAGGGTTCTTTAGGCAGGGCGAAGTCCCTATACTTGTCGACCAGGTCCAGAAACCTGATCTCAAACTATTCCTGAATTACCTACTTAAGCAGGCACGAGGTGCGTGGTGGATTTCCCTTCCCGTTTTGAAGTGATCGTCATCGGCGGCGGTCACGCCGGTACCGAGGCAGCACTGGCGTCAGCACGTATGGGGGCAAAAACCCTGTTGCTGACGCATAACGTGGAAACCCTCGGCGCCATGAGCTGCAACCCCGCTATCGGTGGCATTGGCAAAAGCCATCTGGTCAAGGAAATCGACGCCCTTGGCGGCGCGATGGCCATGGCCACCGATAAGGGCGGCATCCAGTTTCGCGTATTGAACAGCCGCAAAGGCCCAGCCGTACGGGCAACTCGTGCGCAAGCCGACCGGGTTTTGTACAAAGCCGCTGTCCGCGAAACCCTGGAAAACCAGCCGAACCTGTGGATATTTCAACAAGCTGCCGATGACTTGATCGTCGAGCAGGATCAGGTACGCGGTGTTGTCACCCAGATGGGTCTGCGTTTCTTCGCCGATTCCGTGGTGTTGACCACCGGTACGTTCCTCGGTGGACTTATCCACATTGGTTTGCAAAATTTCTCCGGCGGTCGTGCCGGTGATCCGCCGTCGATTGCTTTGGCACACCGTCTGCGTGAAATGCCGCTGCGTGTGGGTCGCCTGAAAACCGGCACGCCGCCGCGTATCGACGGCCGGTCTGTGGATTTCTCGGTGATGACCGAGCAACCGGGCGATACGCCGATCCCGGTGATGTCGTTCATGGGCAACAAGGAACAGCATCCGCGGCAAGTCAGTTGCTGGATTACCCACACCAACGCCCGTACCCACGAAATCATTGCCGCGAACCTCGATCGTTCGCCGATGTACTCCGCTGCCGGCGAAATCGAAGGCATTGGCCCGCGTTACTGCCCGTCGATCGAAGACAAAATTCATCGGTTTGCCGACAAGGAAAGCCATCAGGTGTTTATCGAACCGGAAGGTTTGACCACCCATGAGCTGTATCCGAACGGGATATCCACAAGTTTGCCGTTCGACGTGCAATTGCAAATTGTGCAATCGATACGCGGCATGGAAACCGCGCACATCGTGCGTCCTGGTTATGCGATCGAGTACGACTACTTCGATCCGCGTGACCTGAAGTACAGCCTGGAAACCAAAGTCATCGGCGGTCTGTTCTTCGCCGGGCAGATCAACGGCACCACCGGTTACGAAGAAGCCGGTGCTCAGGGTTTGCTGGCCGGGGCCAACGCTGCACTGCGTGCGAAGGGCAAAGAAGCCTGGTGCCCGCGCCGCGATGAGGCGTACATCGGGGTTCTGGTCGATGATCTGATCACACTGGGTACCCAAGAGCCGTACCGCATGTTCACTTCCCGTGCCGAGTACCGTCTGATCCTGCGCGAGGACAACGCCGACCTGCGTTTGACCGAAAAAGGTCGCGAGTTGGGCTTGGTCGATGACGCGCGTTGGGCGGCCTTCTGCAAAAAACGCGAAAGCATCGAACTCGAAGAGCAGCGCCTGAAAAGCACCTGGGTACGCCCGGGCACGCCACAGGGCGATGGCATTGCGGAAAAATTCGGCACGCCGTTGACCCACGAATACAACTTGCTCAACCTCTTGAGCCGTCCGGAAATCGACTACGCTGGTCTGGTCGAAGTGACCGGGCATGGCGCCGAAGATCCACAGGTGGCCGAACAGGTTGAAATCAAGACCAAATACGCCGGTTACATCGATCGTCAACAGGATGAAATCGCCCGTCTGCGCGCCAGTGAAGACACGAAACTGCCTGTGGATATCGATTACACCAACATTTCCGGTCTCTCCAAGGAGATCCAGAGCAAGCTCGGCGCGACTCGTCCAGAGACGCTGGGCCAGGCTTCACGGATCCCGGGCGTGACCCCGGCAGCGATTTCGCTGTTGATGATTCATTTGAAAAAACGCGGCGCGGGCCGTCAGTTGGAGCAAAGCGCTTGAGTTCTAAGGTCACTTCGCAACACGCCGAAGAGTTATCCACAGGAGCCCGCGAGCTCGGGATCAATCTCACTGAAACCCAACACGAATTGCTGTTGGGTTATCTGGCCCTGTTGATCAAATGGAACCAGGCCTACAACCTCACGGCTGTTCGCGATCCGGACGAAATGGTGTCGCGTCACCTGCTCGATAGTCTGAGTGTGATGTCGTTTATCGAAAATGGTCTCTGGCTCGACGTCGGCAGTGGCGGCGGTATGCCGGGGATCCCGTTGGCGATCCTGTTTCCGGACTCGCAAGTGACCTGTCTGGACAGCAACGGCAAGAAAACCCGCTTCCTGACACAGGTCAAACTCGAACTCAAACTGGATAACCTGCAAGTTATCCACAGTCGTGTCGAAGCCTTCCAGCCTGCGCAGCCGTTCAACGGGATCATTTCCCGGGCGTTCAGCAGCATGGAAAACTTCAGCAACTGGACTCGCCACCTCGGCGATGCCGATACACGCTGGCTGGCAATGAAGGGCGTTCATCCGGCCGATGAGCTGGTAGCATTGCCGGCAGACTTCAAACTCGATAGCGAACACGCCCTGGCCGTACCCGGTTGCCAAGGCCAACGCCATCTGCTGATACTGCGCCGCACGGCATGATTGGGAAC
>NZ_JBIWAL010000110.1:0-2225 GCF_044760045.1 Pseudomonas sp. NPDC098747
GACACGATCGCACTGGAAATTCGGCCCCTGTCTGCTCCCGAAGCCGCAGGCCAGGAAGTGTTGCAGGATGCTTCCCCACTCTTCAACCTGCTCAGCGAACTGCACCTGAGTGAATTCGAGTCGCAGCACCTGTTGCGCCAGATCAGCGAGCGCGACCGGGCTATCGCTGCGTTCCTGAAATCCCAGAACAAGCGTATCGACCTGCTCAGCCAGGTAGTTGCCCTGACCGTGCTCGGCCACATCGGCGAGCCGCAACCGGTGATTATCTCCGAGGGCGGGATCGACTTTCAGCATCCGACGCCAATCGCTGCAGGCGCACACCTGTCGGTCAAACTGGTGCTGATGCCCCAGGCGCTCGGCCTGTTACTGCGCGCCCGCGTCACCCACTGCGACCGCAAGGGTGAGGGTTATGACGTCGGTACCGAGTTCGAACACCTCACCGATGCCCAGCGCCAGCTACTCGCCCGCTATATCTTGCAGAAGCAGGCTCAGGAACGACGTCTGGCCCGCGAACAAAACGAATCAGGCATTTAAATTAAGGAAGAACCGTGACCCTCATCTACGGCCACCGCGGCGCCAAGGGCGAAGCACCGGAAAACACCCTGAGCAGTTTTCAGGAATGTCTCAAGCACGGCGTGCGCCGTTGCGAACTCGATCTGCACCTGTCCAAAGACGGCGAGCTGATGGTCATCCACGACCCGACCCTCAAGCGCACCACCGACCGGCGCGGCAAGGTCATCGAGCAAACAGCCGCCGATCTGGTGACGTTTGATGCGCGCAAGGGTGGCCCGGGCTGGATCAAGCCGTGCCCGATTCCGACGCTGGAAGAGTTGTTCGAGAAGTGCGATTTCGAGCACTGGCAGCTTGAAGTCAAAAGCGCTTCACGCACTCGCGCGGCCACTACCGTGCTGGCGATTCGGGAAATGGCGCAACGCCACGGCTTGCTCGACAAGGTGACCATCACCTCGAGCTCTCGGGAAGTGTTGAAGGCTGCGCTGGATCTGGTCCCGGACGTATCGCGCGGACTGGTCGCCGAGTACGCCTGGCTCGACCCGTTGAAGGTCGCGCAAAGCTACGGCTGCGAGATTCTGGCGTTGAACTGGACGCTGTGTACGCCTGAGCGCCTGCAAAAAGCGCAGCGTCAGGGGCTGCATGTGTCGGTGTGGACAGTCAACGAGCCTGCACTGATGCGCAGACTCGCCGACTTCGGCGTTGACAGCCTGATTACAGACTTTCCCGGTTTGGCCACTGCCACGCTCGAGAATTGCTGAAATCGGTCTCCCCGGCCGGCTCAGGCCACCGGCCGGAGCCCGTCAAAAAAGCCGGTTGAGGCCGTCGTACGCCGCTACCCGATAGGCTTCGGCCATGGTCGGGTAGTTGAACGTGGTGTTGACGAAGTACTTCAGTGTGTTCAGTTCGCCCGGCTGGCTCATGATCGCCTGACCGATGTGAACGATCTCCGACGCCTGATAACCGAAGCAGTGAACGCCCAGCACTTCCAGGGTTTCACGGTGGAACAGGATCTTCAGCATGCCTTGCGGCTCGCCGGCAATCTGCGCCCGCGCCATGCTCTTGAAGAAGGCCTTGCCGACTTCGTATGGCACTTTGGCCTGAGTCAGCTCCTGCTCGTTCTTGCCGATCGAGCTGATCTCCGGAATGGTGTAGATGCCGGTCGGCACATCATTCACGAAGCGCCAGCTATTGTTATCAACGATGCTGCCAGCGGCCGAACGGCCCTGGTCGTGAGCAGCACTGGCCAGGCTCGGCCAGCCGATCACATCGCCCGCGCCGTAGATGTTCGGCACGCAGGTGCGATAAGCCTCGTCGACCTCGATCTGGCCACGGCTGTTGACCTTGACGCCGATGTTTTCCAGACCCAACTGATCGGTGTTGCCGGTACGACCGTTGCACCAGAGCAAGGCGTCGGCCTTGATCTTCTTGCCGGACTTCAGATGCAGGATCACACCGCTGTCGACGCCTTCAACGCGATCGTAATCTTCGTTGTGGCGCACGGTGATGTTGTTGTTGCTGAAGTGGTAGCTCAACGCCTGGGAGATTTCCGAGTCGAGGAAGCTCAGCAACTGACCGCGGTTATCCACCAGCTCAACCAGCACGCCCAGACCACTGAAGATCGAAGCATATTCGCAACCAATCACGCCGGCGCCGTAAACGATCAGTTTGCGCGGGGTGTGGCCGAGGCTGAGGATGGTGTCGCTATCGTAGAT
>NZ_JBIWAL010000110.1:2235-5894 GCF_044760045.1 Pseudomonas sp. NPDC098747
GCTGATGTGCTTGGCCACCAGTTTTTCGACCACGCCGTTGGCGCAGACTACTTCGATGGTTTGCTCGTCAGCGAAGCTGCCGGTGCCGAAGAACACGTCGACGCGGTTACGGGCGTAGTAGCCGGTACGCGAGGCGACTTGTTTGGAAATGACTTTCTCGGCGCTTTTCAACACGTCCGGGAAGGAGAACCAGCGTGGCTCGCCGATGGCCCGGAACATAGGGTTGGTGTTGAACTGCATGATCTGCCGCACAGAGTGACGCAGTGCCTTTGACGGGATGGTGCCGAGGTGGGTGCAGTTGCCGCCAACCTGGCGACGGCTGTCGACCATCGCGACCTTGCGCCCTGCTTTGGCGGCGTTCATTGCCGCGCCTTCTCCCGCCGGGCCGGAACCCAGTACCACCACGTCGTAGTTGTAGACAGCCATGCGTACTCCTCAGAACAGGCCGCGGTGCCAGCAGCACCGGCGGCTAAATCACGCCGAACGGCGGCGCGAAGGAACAATTGGGGGTCAGTAAAGAACCCGGACACAGTCTATAGAAGCGTCAACGCCGCGCACATTAACCCTTGGTCGCGTCGTAGGCTACTTTTGCCTGCACTACAACGCCAGCTTTCGTACTGTCCTCAGTCAATTTTTTGCGCCAGCGAGCCGTTCGAAAGCCTTGCTGGTGCGTATGACAAAACCTGTATCGGCACGAATGACAAAGAATGCACCAATGTCATGTTTTTCGGCATAGGCCCACGCCCTTTCAGGCCCGAGAATCAGCAACAGCGTTGATAGTCCATCGGCCATCAACGCTGAAGGATGAATCACCGTGACCGATGCCAGGTCGTGTAGGACGGGCACGCCGCTGCGGGCATCGAAGGTGTGGGAATAACGCCGACCGTCCTGCAGGAAATAGTTGCGATAGTCACCCGAGGTGGACACGCCGTAGCCGTCGACGTTGATAATGCGCTCGGCGACCTGCTGATCATCGCGAGGCGCTTCCAACGCAATGCGCCAGGGTGAACCGTCGAGTTTTTTGCCCTTGGCCTTGAGTTCGCCAGTGGCCTCGGCGAGGTAGTTGTGGATGCCCATGGCGTCGAGCCTGGCGGCAATCGTGTCGACGGCATAACCGGCAGCAATACTGTTGAAGTCGACCTCGACGGCAGCGTCCTTACACAACCGGTCGCCATCGATGCGCAGATGCTGATGACCGACCCTTGGCAACACTTCAGCCAAAGCGGCAGCGCTCGGGACTTTTTCTTCGCGACCTTGCGGGCCGAAACCCCACAGATTCAGCAGCGGCTCCACAGTCAGGTCGTAGGAACCTTCGCTTTGCTCTGACAGCTGTTCGCCGACGCGGACCAACTCGAGGATAGACGCGGGCATGGTCTGACAGCTATTGGCGGGCAATGCGTTGAAGCGCTCGATATCCGAGTCACTGCGATAGGTAGACATTTGCCGCTCGATTTCAGCGAGGATGCCCTCCACTTCGCGGCGCACTTGCGCGGTATCAACCTGCCCTGCATGGCGCACGTACTTGATCGAATACGTACTGCCCATGGTCGGGCCGCCGAAGTTTTCCAGGCTGTCGCCGTTGCCGCAGCCGGACAAAATGGCGGCCAGCACCACAAGCCCACTCCACCGTCCAGTTAACAAATCTTCATCTCCCCGCCAAACCGCGGCCGCCATTATGGACTACAGAGCCTGCTCGCTCCGAAACGGATGCAACGCCTTCATACAAATTCAATAGTGAGTATCTGCAAATGTCCTCCACCACGGGCAACGGCAAAGCGATTTTTCGCGTTGTCAGCGGCAATTTCCTCGAAATGTTCGACTTCATGGTCTACGGCTTCTACGCCACGGCCATCGCCAAAACCTTCTTCCCGGCCGACAGCGCCTTCGCCTCCTTGATGCTGTCGCTGGCCACGTTCGGCGCCGGCTTCCTGATGCGTCCGTTGGGGGCGATCTTTCTGGGCGCCTATATCGACCGTCATGGCCGGCGCAAAGGCCTGATCATTACCTTGGCGATGATGGCCGCCGGCACCGTGCTGATTGCCTGCGTCCCAGGTTATGCGACGCTCGGCGTGGCCGCACCGTTGCTGGTGTTGTTCGGACGTCTGCTGCAAGGCTTCTCGGCCGGCGTGGAACTGGGCGGAGTGTCGGTGTATCTGGCGGAAATCTCCACACCGGGGCGCAAAGGTTTCTTCGTCAGTTGGCAGTCCGCCAGCCAACAGGCAGCCGTGGTATTCGCCGGCCTGCTCGGTGTCGGCCTCAATCACTGGCTAAGCCCGGAGGAGATGGGCGAATGGGGCTGGCGCGTGCCGTTTCTGATCGGCTGCATGATCGTACCGGTGATCTTTGTCATCCGTCGTTCGCTGGAAGAAACCCCGGAATTCCAGGCGCGCAAACATCGCCCTACGCTGGGCGAAATCGTCCGCTCGATCGGTCAGAACTTTGGCATCGTCATCGCCGGCATGGCGCTGGTGGTGATGACCACGGTGTCGTTCTACCTGATCACCGCCTACACCCCGACTTTCGGCAAATCCGAACTGCATCTGTCGGATCTGGACGCCTTGCTGGTGACGGTCTGCATCGGTCTGTCGAACTTCTTCTGGTTGCCGGTGATGGGCGCGGTGTCCGACAAGATCGGACGTAAACCCCTACTGCTGGCGGCGACGATTCTGGCGATTCTGACGGCTTATCCGGCGCTGTCGTGGCTGGTGGCGAATCCTAGCTTCAGCCATCTGCTGATCGTCGAGCTGTGGCTGTCGTTCCTGTACGGCTCTTATAACGGTGCGATGGTGGTGGCGCTCACGGAGATCATGCCGGTGGAGGTTCGTACGACAGGATTCTCGCTGGCCTACAGTCTGGCGACAGCGACGTTCGGTGGTTTTACACCGGCAGCATGCACTTATTTGATTCATGTGCTGGGTAACAAAGCTGCGCCGGGGCTCTGGCTCACGGGTGCGGCGGTGCTGGGGTTGATTGCGACGCTGGTGTTGTTTCGTGGCAATAAGCATGAACTGCGAACCGCGCAAGCGGCTGTGGTCGGCAGCGCCTGACCGGACGCTTTCGCGAGCAAGCTCGCTCCCACAGGGTTCGGTGGTGTCAACGCAATTGCGTGAGCACCACTGATACCTGTGGGAGCGAGCTTGCTCGCGAAGAGGCCGGCACTGATGACACAGACCCAACGGCCACACAAACAAAAACGCCCCGACCAAAGTCGGGGCGTTTTCATGTGCAGCTAAGGCTTAGCGCGGGAACGCTGGCGGGTTTACACCGGCCATGTCTTCCATCACGCGGATCACTTGGCAGCTGTAACCGAACTCGTTGTCATACCAGACGTACAGAACAACGCGGTTATCCTGGGTGATGGTCGCTTCAGCGTCGACCACACCGGCGTGGCGCGAGCCAACGAAGTCGGTCGAAACCACTTCCTGCGAATTGACGAAGTCGATTTGCTTATGCAGATCGGAGTGCAGCGCCATGTAGCGCAGGTACTCGTTCATCTCTTCACGGGTGGCGGCTTTCTCAAGGTTGAGGTTGAGAATGGCCATCGACACGTTTGGCGTTGGAACACGGATCGCGTTACCGGTCAGCTTGCCGGCCAGTTCAGGCAGGGCCTTGGCAGCAGCGGTGTCAGCACCGGTCTCTGTGATGACCATGTTCAGCGC
>NZ_JBIWAL010000111.1:0-5684 GCF_044760045.1 Pseudomonas sp. NPDC098747
CGACCGTATGGCCGATAAAGGCATCATCCACAAGAACAAGGCTGCTCGTCATAAGAGCCGTCTGAATGGCCACGTCAAGGCACTGAAAGAAGCTGCCTAAGCGACGTAGTCATTAAAAAACCGACCTTCGGGTCGGTTTTTTATTGCCTGCGATTTGGTGAGACTACGACCCTACTCTAAACAGGCACGTATCCATTCGAGGATACGCACCCAGCCCCACCGAACTTACTCACCAAAATTGAATACAACCGGCTTCGGCGGAGGACAGCCTTCCGACGGAGGAAAGTTCTGCACGCCCGACTCATCGTAGCCGGTATAACACCCGACCAGCTTGTCATCCTTGAAGTTGAATCGGCGCTCAACGACCCCGGTCGAGTAGTAGCAGACCATTTCACCTTCACGCTTCGCATAGGAATAGTCTTTGTATTCCCGGCCTTCAACGGTGATCAGACGGTACCCCCGCTTGGGCTCGGAGCACTTCAACTGCCCATTGGGGTAGTAATCGTTGTGCGTCACATGATCATCCGCACCCAATAGCACTTCCTCGACCTTTCGCCCCTCGTAGGACTCGTGACGCACACTTTGCCTGACTCCGAACAAGTAATCGGCCTCGAAGTAGGCAACCCCGTCATCACGAAAGCTGCGCTGCAGCCCACAGGGCTTGATTCTTGTGTACTTGCCATCAACCACATGGCAGTAATTTCTGTCTGAAACCAACGCCCCAGCCTCATTAAACGACTGATCGTTACCGATGGGCTCATCCGCCTCATAAATGGCCACTCGGTCTAACCGACCATTTGAGTGATAGGTACGAAAGGACCCCTCTCTATTTCCGTGAAGCCAGGTGATGTCGGACAGCAGTACCGAACCGTCATCGGTATAGGTCAGCGCACGCCCCTTGATCTGCCCCGCCACGTAGGTCGCCGAATAGGTCAGCTTGCCGTTCGCAGCGTAAGTTTCTCTCAAGCCGTCAAGCGCACCGGCCCGGTAGTGCTCAAGCAACCGCAACACCCCCGCCCCATCAACCTCGCGCAACTCTCCTTCCTTTTTACCCGCGACAAATGACAAGGTTTGAACACGGTCGCCGTCCAGCTTCAGAGTCCAGGCGCCCTCCCTGACACCTGAGACATAAGCACCCTCGCCTTCGCTACTGACCCAATGACCATTCTGCCGACCATTCAGATACTCGCCGCGAGAGATAATCTCACTCCCCCTGACTCGCTCTGCCGGGCCATCCAGAACATCGTGCTTATACGTGTCGAAACCAGAAATATCTTCATCTTTAGCGTATGCAGTGATCGTCCAGCGCCCCTCGCGCAAACCATCAACGAACACACCCTCGGAAGCACTATGGCGCTCATCGATCACCCAGGAGCCCTGCCTCAAACCGTTCGCATAAGCTCCCGAGGCCTCGGAGACCGCCGCATCAAACTCGATCCAGTCACCTGTCTTCTTGCCCTGAACCATCACGCCCCGCTGCAGCACACGTTCACCCCACAACTGCACGAGCGGCCCATCCTCCGTGCCCACATAGCGCTTCGGGTCGGATTCCCACGTTATTCGCGTTACTCGAAAGGCAGGAGCCAGCTCTCCCTCCTCCATCGGCGTGCGCTCGTAGGTCAGCGTCAGCCACCGCCCTTCGCGCCGCACAAAGGTTTTCTTGTAGGCGTCATAGACACCATCCTCTGACGGCTCACCGCCCTCCGAGGCAGGAACACCACCCACACCGAATTCACCCACCAGCGTGCCGGCAGTAGGATCGAGCACATCGAAATCGGGAATGCCGGTTGTCGCCATCTCATAACCGTAGTCATAGGGTGGCAACTTGTTCAGCTCGCGCACCACCAGTGCGGCATTAAGCTTCTTCTGATTGCTCGCGATGCGGTCCAGAACCGGCTGCAGACTGTTCAGCTTCCGATATTTTCCCGCACGCTCACTGAATCGATAGCCATGAAGCATATTTCGCCCGCCCGCCCTGGCCAGGACGATCAAGGTCTGTATATCGCTATCCAGACTGGCGTAGAAGACTGACTCGATGCTCGAATCACCGAAGTTGTCGAGCATCTGCGGCACCGCTGTCGGCGCATCACACATGCACGCATACCCCACAACACCCGCCGGCTCGCGTACAAACGCCAACGTTGCCCCACTCTCCTGAGACTGAATCAGCGGGTGCGCCAGTGACTTGCCGGCATAAAACGGTTCAGCCTGCACTTGCATGGAAAGCGAGCAACACACCATCAGCGACATTAAAAAAGAACGCATACGAATCCCTTCGCGCCTGAAGCACATCATTCAACAATGAGAAACAAAAAGGCGAGCCGAACGGCTCGCCCTCAATCATTCAACCAATGGGCCTAGAGAACAAACTCGACCCTGTATTGGTTTTCAGCCTTATGGCTGAACCGGCACCCACGGCAAAATCGGAATCGCCGTGACCGCATTCTGTGGACTGCCCTCGATCACGCGATCGCTGTAGACCAGATACACCAGCGTATTGCGCTTCTTGTCGAGGAAACGCACCACCTGCATGGTTTTGAATACCAGCGATGTGCGCTCCTTGAACACCTCATCGCCATCCTTCAGCTCACCCTTGAACTTGATCGGACCGACCTGACGACAAGCGATCGAGGCTTCGGCTCGGTCTTCCGCCAAACCCAGACTCCCCTTCACGCCGCCCGTCTTGGCGCGCGACAGGTAGCAGGTCACACCCTCGACTTTGGGGTCGTCGAACGCCTCGACCACGATCCGGTCGTTCGGACCGACAAATTTGAACACCGTCGATACCTGACCGATTTCCTCGGCCGAGGCCAGCAATGGCAGCACCATCAACAGACCCAACAATCCTTTTGCTACGCGCATCGAATTTTCCTTACACCAGAATCAGGTTGTCACGGTGAACCAGTTCCGGCTCAGCCATGTAACCCAGCAAACCGACAATCGCATCCGACGATTGACCGATGATTTTTTGTGCCTCCAGCGCGCTGTAGTTGGCCAGGCCACGAGCGATCTCACGACCGTCCGGCGCCACGCAAACCACCATCTCACCGCGGCGAAAACTGCCTTGCACCAACTTCACGCCAACCGGCAGCAAACTCTTGTTGCCCTGTGAAAGCGCCGACACCGCACCATCATCCAGCACCAGCGTGCCACGGGTTTGCAGATGCCCCGCCAGCCATTGCTTGCGCGCCGCCAGCATGCCGCGCTCGGGCGACAGCAACGTACCGATGCGCTCACCCGCCTTCAGACGATCCAGCACACGCTCGAGACGACCACCCACAATGATGGTGTGCGCACCTGAACGCGCCGCTAGCCGCGCCGCGCGCAACTTGGTCTGCATGCCGCCACGCCCCAGCGCACCACCAGTGCCACCCGCCACCGCATCCAGGCTCGGATCATCGGCGCGCGCCTCGTAAATCAACTGTGCTTCTGGATTGTTGCGCGGATCAGCATCAAACATACCGTCGCGATCCGTCAGGATCACCAGTAAATCAGCCTCAACCAGGTTGGCCACCAGCGCCGCGAGCGTGTCGTTGTCACCGAAACGGATTTCATCAGTGACAACGGTGTCGTTTTCGTTGATCACTGGAATGACTTTCAGCTCGACCAGCGCGCGCAGGGTGCTGCGGGCGTTCAGGTAGCGCTTGCGATCGGACAGGTCGTCGTGGGTCAGGAGAATCTGCGCGGTGTGCCGGCCATGCTCGGCAAAGCTTGATTCCCAAGCTTGCACCAGACCCATCTGGCCGATAGCGGCGGCAGCCTGGAGTTCGTGCATCGCACTGGGTCGTGCGGTCCAGCCCAAGCGGCTCATGCCGGCCGCTACTGCCCCGGAGGACACCAGCACCAACTCGACGCCCGCCTCATGCAAGGCCACCATCTGCTCGACCCAGACACTCATTGCCGCACGATCCAGCCCTTTGCCATCAGCCGTCAGCAAAGCGCTGCCGATCTTCACGACCCAACGCTGCGCACCTGTCACCTTGCTCCGCATCATCTTCAACCTTAGCTTGAGGGCAGCGCGACCTGGCACCACCCGTGACGTTAATCGTGGCTATTGGTGACCAACGATCGATTTCCAGATACTAAAACGCCGCTCGATTGAGCGGCGTTCAAGTTTATCGCAACGGATCAATCACGCACGTAAATGATTTCCGGACCGTCTTCGTCATCCACATCTTCTTCGTCCCAATCATCGTCACCGATGTCGTGGACCGACTTCACGCCGCTGCGACGCAGGGCACGCTTGTCATCCAGCGCCTGCAGTTGCGCGCGCGCTTCGTCTTCGATGCGCTGATCGAGATCAGCCAGCTCTTCTTTGTAAGCAGGATCTGCTGCCAGACGATCAGCACGATCTTCCATGTAGCGCATGATGTCGTGACACAGACGCTCGGTACCGATCTTGGCAATGGCCGAGATCACGTAGACCGGACCGGTCCACTCAAGGCGATCAACGATCTCCTTGACGCGCTCTTCGTGGTCTTCTTCAAGGATCTGGTCGCACTTGTTCAGCACCAGCCAACGATCACGCTCAGCCAGGGACGGGCTGAACTTGATGAGTTCATTGGTGATCACTTCAGCAGCATCCGGAGCACTGGTGTCATCCAGCGGCGCCATATCAACGAGGTGCAGCAGCAGACGCGTACGCGCCAAGTGCTTGAGGAAGCGGATACCCAGACCAGCGCCATCGGAAGCACCTTCGATCAACCCCGGAATGTCGGCAACGACGAAGCTCTTCCAGCGATCGACGCTGACCACACCCAGGTTTGGCACCAGCGTGGTGAACGGGTAATCGGCAACTTTCGGCTTGGCAGCCGAGACCGAACGGATAAAGGTACTTTTACCGGCGTTCGGCAAGCCCAGCAGACCTACGTCGGCCAGCACTTTCATTTCCAGCTTCAGGTCACGCTGCTCACCCGGTTTACCCGGAGTGGTCTGGCGTGGCGCACGGTTGGTACTGGATTTGAAACGGGTGTTACCCAGACCGTGCCAACCGCCCTGCACCACCATCAGCTTCTGACCAGCCTTGGTCAGGTCACCGATGACTTCCTGAGTAGCGGAGTCGATCACGGTCGTGCCGACCGGAACGCGCAGGATCATGTCCTCGCCCTTTTTACCGGTGCAGTCGGTGCTGCCGCCGTTGGAGCCACGCTCGGCATCGAAGTGCCGGGTGTAACGGTAGTCCACCAGGGTGTTGAGGTTTTCGTCGGCCATCATGTAGATGGAACCGCCATCACCGCCATCACCACCGTTCGGGCCACCGTTTTCGATGAATTTTTCCCGACGGAAACTCATGGCGCCATTGCCGCCGTCACCAGCCTTTACGCGAATCGATACTTCATCAACAAACTTCATAACCAACGCCTCTCGCCATACGGACGAGCCGAAAAACAATCAAGACATAAGACTCTTGCAAAAATGAGCGCAGCGACCCCAAAACACGACCTGCATCGCACGCCGACAGCCCATACAAACAGTTTTGCAAGAGACTCACCCCACAAACGAAAAAGCCCCGTCGCAAGACAGGGCTTTTCCAGCGATCTCGCGATTAAGCCGCGACAACGCTCACGTAACGGCGGTTGAACGCGCCTTTTACTTCTAACTTGATCACGCGTTCGAGGTTCGCGAAGAGGGGGTGGTCTTTACCGAGGCCAACGCCGTGCGCGGGGTGGAGTGGGGTGCCGCGC
>NZ_JBIWAL010000112.1:0-806 GCF_044760045.1 Pseudomonas sp. NPDC098747
AGAGGAAGCGAGCCTACGCGAAATTCACGAAGCGTTGCAGCAGACATATTGCCGCACCATCGGCGCTGAATTCACGCACATCACCGATTCCGAGCAGCGTCACTGGTTCCAGCAGCGTCTGGAAAGCGTGCGCGGCCGTCCAACGTACTCCGCCGACATCAAGAGCCACCTGCTCGAGCGCGTCACCGCCGGCGAAGGTCTGGAAAAATACCTGGGCACCAAATACCCGGGTACCAAGCGTTTCGGTCTGGAAGGCGGCGAAAGCCTGATTCCGATGCTCGATGAGCTGATCCAGCGTTCCGGTTCGTATGGCACCAAGGAAGTCGTGATCGGCATGGCCCACCGTGGCCGTCTCAACGTGCTGGTCAACACCTTCGGCAAGAACCCGCGCGAGCTGTTCGACGAGTTCGAAGGCAAGAAGAAGGTCGAGCTGGGTTCCGGTGACGTTAAATATCACCAGGGCTTCTCGTCCAACGTGATGACCACCGGTGGTGAAGTTCACCTGGCCATGGCGTTCAACCCGTCCCACCTGGAAATCGTTTCCCCGGTGGTTGAGGGTTCGGTTCGTGCCCGTCAGGATCGTCGTAACGACCCTACCGGTGAGAAGGTTCTGCCAATCTCCATCCACGGCGACGCGGCATTTGCCGGCCAGGGCGTGGTGATGGAAACCTTCCAGATGTCGCAGACCCGCGGTTTCAAAACCGGCGGTACCGTGCACATCGTGATCAACAACCAGGTTGGTTTCACCATCAGCAACCCGCTGGACTCGCGTTCCACCGAGTACGCGACCGACGTTGCGAAAATGA
>NZ_JBIWAL010000112.1:816-5444 GCF_044760045.1 Pseudomonas sp. NPDC098747
AAATATACATCAAAAAACAAAATCAATACAAACTTGACTTGCTAATCGAACTCGTCAGCTAAAGACGTCGCGGCCACAACGAAGCTGACGAACCAAGCGGCACCCAGCCTCTGATGTATCAGCAGATCACCAAACAGCGCACCACCCGTGAGCTGTACGCTGACAGTCTGACTCAGAGCGGTGTGCTCGACGTTGAGCGTGTTCAGGCGAAAGTCGACGAATACCGCAACGCGCTGGACAACGGTCTGCACGTAGTGAAAAGCCTGGTCAAAGAGCCGAACAAAGAGTTGTTCGTGGACTGGCGTCCGTATCTGGGCCACGCCTGGACCGCGCGTCACGACACTCGTTTCGACCTCAAGACCCTGCAGGAACTGTCCGCCAAGCTGCTGGAAATTCCAGATGGCTTCGTGGTTCAGCGCCAGGTCTCGAAAATCTACGAAGACCGTCAGAAGATGCAAGCCGGCGGCCTGCCGATCAACTGGGGTTACGCTGAAACCATGGCGTACGCGACCCTGGCGTTCGAAGGTCACCCGATTCGCATGACCGGTCAGGACATCGGCCGCGGTACGTTCTCGCACCGTCACGCTGTTCTGCATAACCAGAAAGATGCTGGCACCTACATTCCGTTGCAGCACCTGTACGACGGTCAGCCACGTTTTGACCTGTACGACTCGTTCCTGTCGGAAGAAGCCGTTCTGGCGTTCGAATACGGTTACTCGACTACCACGCCGGATGCGCTGGTTATCTGGGAAGCCCAGTTCGGCGACTTCGCCAACGGTGCCCAAGTGGTTATCGACCAGTTCATCACCAGTGGCGAGCACAAGTGGGGCCGTTTGTGCGGTCTGACCATGCTGCTGCCGCACGGTTATGAAGGTCAGGGTCCTGAGCACTCTTCGGCTCGATTGGAGCGTTACCTGCAACTGTGCGCCGAGCACAACATTCAGGTGGCGGTACCGACCACGCCGGCTCAGATCTACCACTTGCTGCGTCGTCAGGTGATTCGTCCGCTGCGCAAACCATTGATCGTCCTGACTCCAAAGTCGCTGCTGCGCCACAAGCTGGCCGTCTCGACGCTGGAAGATCTGGCCGAAGGTTCGTTCCAGACCGTCATCCCGGAAATCGATGTACTGGACCCGAAAAAGGTCGAGCGCGTTGTTCTGTGTAGCGGCAAGGTCTACTACGACCTGCTGGAAAAACGCCGTGCTGAAGGCCGTGACGATATCGCCGTCGTGCGTATCGAGCAGCTGTACCCATTCCCTGAGGACGACTTGATTGAAGTCCTGGCTCCTTACACCAACCTCAAACATATCGTTTGGTGTCAGGAAGAGCCGATGAACCAGGGTGCCTGGTACTGCAGCCAGCACCACATGCGCCGCATCGTTGGCAAACACGATAAATCTCTCGTACTCGAGTACGCGGGCCGTGACGCCTCTGCTGCACCTGCTTGTGGTTACGCATCGATGCACGCCGAGCAGCAGGAAAAACTGCTGCAAGCCGCGTTTACCGTTTAACGCCTTCGCGCACCTGAAACCGAATTTAAGGAACTACAGATAATGGCTATCGAGATCAAAGCCCCCACTTTCCCGGAATCGGTTGCCGATGGCACCGTTGCCACCTGGCACAAGCAACCGGGCGACGCCGTCAAGCGTGACGACCTGATCGTCGACATCGAAACTGACAAAGTCGTACTGGAAGTTCTGGCTACTGCCGACGGCGTACTGGGCGCAATCGTCAAGAACGAAGGCGACACCGTTCTGTCCGACGAAGTCCTGGGCTCCATCGAAGCGGGCGGCGCTGCTGCCGCTGCTCCGGCTGCCGCTGCTGCTCCGGCCGCTGCACAAGCCGCTGCTGCTCCTGCTGCCGGCACTGACGAAGACGCTATCGCGGCTCCTGCTGCGCGCAAACTGGCTGAAGAAAACGGCATCAACCTGGCTTCCGTCAAAGGCACCGGTAAAGATGGCCGTGTGACCAAGGAAGACGTGGTTGCCGCTGTTGAAGCCAAGAAAGCTGCTCCGGCCGCTGCACCTGCCAAGGCTGCTGCACCAGCGGCTGCCGCTCCTGTGTTCGCCGCTGGCGACCGCATCGAGAAGCGCGTTCCGATGACCCGCGTTCGTGCCACTGTGGCCAAGCGTCTGGTTGAAGCACAGTCGAACATGGCAATGCTGACCACTTTCAACGAAGTCGACATGACTGAAGTCATGGCGCTGCGTTCGAAGTACAAGGATCTGTTCGAGAAGTCGCACAACGGCGTGCGTCTGGGCTTCATGTCGTTCTTCGTCAAAGCTGCTACCGAAGCGCTGAAACGCTTCCCGGCTGTCAACGCTTCGATCGACGGTGCCGACATTGTTTATCACGGCTATGCCGACGTCGGTGTTGCTGTTTCCAGCGACCGCGGTCTGGTGGTTCCGGTTCTGCGTAACGCCGAACTGATGAGCCTGGCTGAAATCGAAGGCGGCATCGCCACCTTCGGCAAGAAAGCCCGTGACGGCAAACTGTCGATGGAAGAAATGACCGGCGGTACTTTAACCATCACCAACGGTGGTACCTTCGGTTCGATGATGTCTACCCCTATCGACAACCCGCCGCAGTCAGCGATTCTGGGCATGCACAACATCATCCAGCGTCCGATGGCCATCAACGGTCAGGTCGTTATCCGTCCGATGATGTATCTGGCACTGTCCTACGATCACCGTCTGATCGATGGCAAAGAAGCTGTGACTTTCCTGGTGACCATCAAGAACCTGCTGGAAGATCCGGCTCGTCTGTTGCTGGATATCTGATAGAAGCAGCCACGAGTTGCAAGCTTCAAGCTGCAAGAAATGGCAGCTAGGCTTGCAGCTCGCGGCTTGAAGCTTTTCGCTAAAGAGGATTTTTTGAATGTCGCAGAAATTTGACGTAGTAGTGATCGGTGCTGGCCCTGGCGGCTACGTAGCCGCCATCAAGGCCGCTCAGTTGGGTCTTTCGACGGCCTGCATCGAGAAGTACACCGATAAGGAAGACAAACTGGCGCTGGGCGGCACTTGCCTCAACGTCGGCTGCATTCCTTCCAAGGCGCTGCTCGACAGTTCCTGGAAATACAAGGAAGCGAAAGAAAGCTTCAACGTTCACGGTATCTCGACCGGCGAAGTCAAAATGGACGTCGCTGCGATGGTTGGCCGCAAGGCTGGCATCGTCAAGAACCTGACCGGCGGCGTTGCCACTCTGTTCAAGGCCAACGGCGTTACTTCGATCCAGGGCCACGGCAAACTGCTGGCCGGCAAGAAAGTCGAAGTGACCAAGCCTGACGGTTCGGTAGAAATCATCGAAGCTGAAAACGTC
Source organism: Pseudomonas sp. NPDC098747 (assembly GCF_044760045.1). Classification (NCBI taxonomy): domain Bacteria; kingdom Pseudomonadati; phylum Pseudomonadota; class Gammaproteobacteria; order Pseudomonadales; family Pseudomonadaceae; genus Pseudomonas; species Pseudomonas sp. NPDC098747. The sequence goes on from NZ_JBIWAL010000112.1 coordinate 4,135, forward strand.
ATCCTGGCGCCAGGTTCGCGTCCGATCGACATTCCACCGGCTCCGGTTGATCAGAACGTCATCGTCGATTCGACTGGCGCACTGGAATTCCAGGCCGTACCTAAGCGTCTGGGCGTTATCGGCGCTGGCGTGATCGGTCTGGAACTGGGTTCGGTGTGGTCGCGTCTGGGTTCGCAAGTGGTTGTTCTCGAAGCCCTGGATACCTTCCTGATGGCAGCGGACACCGCTGTTTCCAAGGAAGCGCTGAAAACCCTGACCAAGCAAGGTCTGGACATCAAGCTGGGCGCTCGCGTTACCGGTTCGAAAGTTAATGGCGACGAAGTCGTAGTGAACTACACCGATGCCAATGGCGAACAGACCATCACTTTCGACAAGCTGATCGTAGCCGTTGGTCGCCGTCCGGTGACCACTGATCTGCTGGCTGCCGACAGCGGCGTGACCCTGGACGAGCGCGGTTTCGTGCACGTTGACGATCACTGCGCCACTACCGTACCGGGCGTTTTCGCCATCGGTGACGTGGTTCGCGGCATGATGCTGGCTCACAAGGCTTCGGAAGAAGGCATCATGGTTGTCGAGCGCATCAAGGGCCACAAGGCCCAGATGAACTATGACCTGATCCCTTCGGTTATTTATACTCACCCGGAAATCGCGTGGGTTGGCAAAACCGAGCAGGCCTTGAAAGCTGAAGGCGTTGAAGTTAACGTCGGCACCTTCCCGTTCGCCGCTTCCGGCCGTGCCATGGCCGCCAACGATACCGGTGGTTTCGTCAAGGTCATCGCTGATGCCAAGACTGACCGCGGATTGGGCGTGCAGGTGAGTGGTCCGAGCGCTGCAGAACTGGTTCAGCAGGGCGCGATCGGTATGGAATTCGGCACCAGCGCTGAAGACCTGGGCATGATGGTTTTCTCCCATCCGACCCTGTCTGAAGCCTTGCACGAAGCTGCTCTGGCTGTGAATGGCGGCGCCATCCACATTGCCAACCGCAAGAAGCGTTAACAGACAATAAGAAACCACGGCGGTGTCTGCCCGTCGTGAGCCTTGCGAGCAAGACTCACCGCGGAATGTCCGCCGGACGCAGTCTTGCGTAGCTCAGCTACGCAAGCAGCAGTCACAGGTGGCGCGGCACTCATCACGAGCGCAGCGCCGAATGCGCAGTACCTAACGAAGACGGTAAAAAGCATGAATCTTCACGAGTATCAGGGTAAGCAGCTGTTCGCTGAATACGGCCTGCCAGTTTCCACTGGTTACGCAGTATACACCCCAGAAGCAGCAGCAGAAGCTTGCGACAAAATCGGCGGCAGCGAGTGGGT
>NZ_JBIWAL010000113.1:1864-5281 GCF_044760045.1 Pseudomonas sp. NPDC098747
ACGAAATTGGGTCTGTAGCTCAGTTGGTTAGAGCGCACCCCTGATAAGGGTGAGGTCGGCAGTTCGAATCTGCCCAGACCCACCAATTTTGTGTGGGAAACGCCTGTAGAAATACGGGGCCATAGCTCAGCTGGGAGAGCGCCTGCCTTGCACGCAGGAGGTCAACGGTTCGATCCCGTTTGGCTCCACCACTACTGCTTCTGACGTATGAAAGCTTAGAAATGAGCATTCCATTGAAAGATGGTGAATGTTGATTTCTAGTCTTTGATTAGATCGTTCTTTAAAAATTTGGGTATGTGATAGAAAGATAGACTGAACGTTACTTTCACTGGTAACGGATCAGGCTAAGGTAAAATTTGTGAGTTGCTCTTAATTGAGTATTATCGAATTTTCGGCGAATGTCGTCTTCACAGTATAACCAGATTGCTTGGGGTTATATGGTCAAGTGAAGAAGCGCATACGGTGGATGCCTTGGCAGTCAGAGGCGATGAAAGACGTGGTAGCCTGCGAAAAGCTTCGGGGAGTCGGCAAACAGACTTTGATCCGGAGATGTCTGAATGGGGGAACCCAGCCATCATAAGATGGTTATCTTGTACTGAATACATAGGTGCAAGAGGCGAACCAGGGGAACTGAAACATCTAAGTACCCTGAGGAAAAGAAATCAACCGAGATTCCCTTAGTAGTGGCGAGCGAACGGGGACTAGCCCTTAAGTGGCTTTGAGATTAGCGGAACGCTCTGGAAAGTGCGGCCATAGTGGGTGATAGCCCTGTACGCGAAAATCTCTTAGTCATGAAATCGAGTAGGACGGAGCACGAGAAACTTTGTCTGAATATGGGGGGACCATCCTCCAAGGCTAAATACTACTGACTGACCGATAGTGAACTAGTACCGTGAGGGAAAGGCGAAAAGAACCCCGGAGAGGGGAGTGAAATAGATCCTGAAACCGTATGCGTACAAGCAGTGGGAGCCCACTTTGTTGGGTGACTGCGTACCTTTTGTATAATGGGTCAGCGACTTATTTTCAGTGGCGAGCTTAACCGAATAGGGGAGGCGTAGCGAAAGCGAGTCTTAATAGGGCGTCTAGTCGCTGGGAATAGACCCGAAACCGGGCGATCTATCCATGGGCAGGTTGAAGGTTGGGTAACACTAACTGGAGGACCGAACCGACTACCGTTGAAAAGTTAGCGGATGACCTGTGGATCGGAGTGAAAGGCTAATCAAGCTCGGAGATAGCTGGTTCTCCTCGAAAGCTATTTAGGTAGCGCCTCATGTATCACTGTAGGGGGTAGAGCACTGTTTCGGCTAGGGGGTCATCCCGACTTACCAAACCGATGCAAACTCCGAATACCTACAAGTGCCGAGCATGGGAGACACACGGCGGGTGCTAACGTCCGTCGTGAAAAGGGAAACAACCCAGACCGTCAGCTAAGGTCCCAAAGTTATGGTTAAGTGGGAAACGATGTGGGAAGGCTTAGACAGCTAGGAGGTTGGCTTAGAAGCAGCCACCCTTTAAAGAAAGCGTAATAGCTCACTAGTCGAGTCGGCCTGCGCGGAAGATGTAACGGGGCTCAAACCATACACCGAAGCTACGGGTATCATCTTAGGATGATGCGGTAGAGGAGCGTTCTGTAAGCCTGTGAAGGTGAGTTGAGAAGCTTGCTGGAGGTATCAGAAGTGCGAATGCTGACATGAGTAACGACAATGGGTGTGAAAAACACCCACGCCGAAAGACCAAGGTTTCCTGCGCAACGTTAATCGACGCAGGGTTAGTCGGTCCCTAAGGCGAGGCTGAAAAGCGTAGTCGATGGAAAACAGGTTAATATTCCTGTACTTCTGGTTATTGCGATGGAGGGACGGAGAAGGCTAGGCCAGCTTGGCGTTGGTTGTCCAAGTTTAAGGTGGTAGGCTGGAATCTTAGGTAAATCCGGGATTCTAAGGCCGAGAGCTGATGACGAGTTGTCTTTTAGACGACGAAGTGGTTGATGCCATGCTTCCAAGAAAAGCTTCTAAGCTTCAGGTAACCAGGAACCGTACCCCAAACCGACACAGGTGGTTGGGTAGAGAATACCAAGGCGCTTGAGAGAACTCGGGTGAAGGAACTAGGCAAAATGGCACCGTAACTTCGGGAGAAGGTGCGCCGGTGAGGGTGAAGGACTTGCTCCGTAAGCTCATGCCGGTCGAAGATACCAGGCCGCTGCGACTGTTTATTAAAAACACAGCACTCTGCAAACACGAAAGTGGACGTATAGGGTGTGACGCCTGCCCGGTGCCGGAAGGTTAATTGATGGGGTTAGCTAACGCGAAGCTCTTGATCGAAGCCCCGGTAAACGGCGGCCGTAACTATAACGGTCCTAAGGTAGCGAAATTCCTTGTCGGGTAAGTTCCGACCTGCACGAATGGCGTAACGATGGCGGCGCTGTCTCCACCCGAGACTCAGTGAAATTGAAATCGCTGTGAAGATGCAGTGTATCCGCGGCTAGACGGAAAGACCCCGTGAACCTTTACTATAGCTTTGCACTGGACTTTGAATTTGCTTGTGTAGGATAGGTGGGAGGCTTTGAAGCGTGGACGCCAGTTCGCGTGGAGCCAACCTTGAAATACCACCCTGGCAACTTTGAGGTTCTAACTCAGGTCCGTTATCCGGATCGAGGACAGTGTATGGTGGGTAGTTTGACTGGGGCGGTCTCCTCCTAAAGAGTAACGGAGGAGTACGAAGGTGCGCTCAGACCGGTCGGAAATCGGTCGTAGAGTATAAAGGCAAAAGCGCGCTTGACTGCGAGACAGACACGTCGAGCAGGTACGAAAGTAGGTCTTAGTGATCCGGTGGTTCTGTATGGAAGGGCCATCGCTCAACGGATAAAAGGTACTCCGGGGATAACAGGCTGATACCGCCCAAGAGTTCATATCGACGGCGGTGTTTGGCACCTCGATGTCGGCTCATCACATCCTGGGGCTGAAGCCGGTCCCAAGGGTATGGCTGTTCGCCATTTAAAGTGGTACGCGAGCTGGGTTTAGAACGTCGTGAGACAGTTCGGTCCCTATCTGCCGTGGACGTTTGAGATTTGAGAGGGGCTGCTCCTAGTACGAGAGGACCGGAGTGGACGAACCTCTGGTGTTCCGGTTGTCACGCCAGTGGCATTGCCGGGTAGCTATGTTCGGGAAAGATAACCGCTGAAAGCATCTAAGCGGGAAACTTGCCTCAAGATGAGATCTCACTGGAACCTTGAGTTCCCTGAAGGGCCGTCGAAGACTACGACGTTGATAGGTTGGGTGTGTAAGCGCTGTGAGGCGTTGAGCTAACCAATACTAATTGCCCGTGAGGCTTGACCATATAACACCCAAGCAATTTGCGCTTAAGAGCCAGATTGCGGTGTGTGAAGACGAAACGAACCGAAAGTTCGATGTTCACAAACAC
>NZ_JBIWAL010000114.1:0-4958 GCF_044760045.1 Pseudomonas sp. NPDC098747
ATGCGGATTCTGCGTGCCTGCAAAGAGATGGGCATCAAGACCGTCGCCGTTTACTCCAAGGCCGACAAAGAGCTGATGCACCTGGGTCTGGCAGACGAATCCGTCTGCATCGGCCCGGCGTCTGCCTCTCAGTCTTACCTGCACATCCCGGCCATCATCGCTGCCGCCGAAGTGACTGGCGCTACCGCCATTCACCCAGGCTACGGCTTCCTCGCGGAAAACGCCGACTTTGCCGAGCAGGTCGAGAACTCCGGTTTCGCCTTCATCGGCCCGAAAGCCGACACCATTCGCCTGATGGGCGACAAGGTATCGGCCAAGCACGCGATGATCGAAGCAGGCGTGCCAACCGTTCCAGGTTCTGACGGCCCACTGCCGGAAGACGAAGAAACGGCGCTGCGCATCGGTCGTGAAGTCGGCTACCCGGTGATCATCAAAGCCGCTGGCGGCGGTGGTGGTCGCGGCATGCGCGTTGTGCATAAGGAAGAAGACCTGATCTCCTTCGCCAAACTGACCCGCACCGAAGCAGGCGCGGCGTTTGGCAATCCGATGGTGTATCTGGAAAAATTCCTGACCAACCCGCGTCACGTCGAAGTGCAGGTTCTGTCCGACGGCCAGGGTCACGCCATCCATCTGGGCGACCGCGATTGCTCGCTGCAACGTCGTCACCAGAAGGTTCTCGAAGAAGCGCCGGCACCGGGCATCGATGAGCAGGCTCGCCAGGAAGTTCTGGCTCGCTGCGTCAAGGCGTGCATCGACATCGGTTACCGTGGCGCCGGCACTTTCGAGTTCCTGTACGAGAACGGTCGTTTCTAATTCATCGAAATGAACACCCGTGTTCAGGTGGAGCACCCGGTTTCGGAAATGGTCACCGGTATCGACATCGTCAAGGAGATGCTCAGCATCGCCGCTGGCAACAAGCTGTCGTTCACGCAGGATGACGTGGTTATCCGCGGTCACTCGCTGGAATGCCGGATCAACGCTGAAGACCCGAAAACCTTCATGCCGAGCCCGGGCACGGTCAAGCATTTCCATGCTCCAGGCGGCAACGGCGTTCGCGTCGATTCGCACCTGTACAGCGGTTATGCGGTTCCGCCGAACTACGATTCGCTGATCGGCAAGCTGATCACTTACGGCGCCACCCGCGACGAAGCCATGGCACGCATGCGCAATGCCCTGGACGAAATCGTGGTTGACGGGATCAAGACCAACATCCCGCTGCACCGTGATCTGGTTCGTGACGAAGGCTTCTGCAAAGGGGGCGTGAACATTCACTACCTCGAGCACAAGCTGGCAGCCGAGAAGCACTAAGCTTCAGCTGCACCAGACAAAGCCGCCTTCGGGCGGCTTTGTTGTTTCTGCAGGTTTCACAAAACCCTGTGGGAGCGAGCTTGCTCCGGGCGGCGTTCCGACGAAAGCAATGTGTCAGTTGATATCAATGTGGCTGACAAACCGCCTTCGCGAGCAAGCTCGCTCCCACAAAAGCTTTGCGCTCGCGTAAACTTGCGCGCTTCTCGCAGGCCGCTAGTCTGCAATCAATATTTTTCAAAGGTGCCCGCCATGCCTTGGCTGCAAGTACGTCTCGCCATCAGCCCGGAACAAGCCGAAACCTACGAAGACGCTTTCCTTGAAGTGGGCGCTGTTTCGGTGACCTTCATGGACGCCGAAGACCAGCCGATCTTCGAGCCGGAACTCAACACCACTCCGTTGTGGGCGCACACTCACCTGCTTGCCCTGTTCGAGGGTGGCACCGAGCCTGCGCCGGTGCTGGCCCACCTTGAACTGCTGACCGGCAGCCCGTTGCCCGAGCACCACAGCGAAGTTATCGAAGACCAGGATTGGGAACGCAGCTGGATGGATGGTTTCCAGCCGATGCGTTTCGGCCAGCGTCTGTGGATCGTCCCGAGCTGGCATGCCGCGCCGGAACCAGATGCAGTCAACCTGCTGCTGGACCCGGGCCTGGCGTTCGGGACCGGCACCCATCCGACCACCGCGCTGTGCCTGGAATGGCTCGACGGTCAGGACTTGAAAGACTGCAACGTGCTGGATTTTGGCTGCGGCTCGGGGATTCTGGCCATCGCCGCCCTGCTGCTCGGTGCTAAAGAAGCCGTCGGCACCGACATCGACGTGCAGGCGCTGGAAGCCTCGCGCGACAATGCCGGGCGCAACAACATCGCTGAAGAACTGTTCCCGCTGTACCTGCCGCAAGACCTGCCGCAGGTCCAAGCCGACGTGCTGGTCGCCAACATTCTCGCCGGCCCGCTGGTTTCGCTGGCGCCGCAACTGTCGAGCCTGGTCAAGCCTGGTGGCCGTCTGGCGTTGTCGGGCATCCTCGCCGAACAAGGCGAAGAAGTGGCTGCCGCTTACGCTCAGGACTTCGATCTCGACCCGATCGCCAATCGTGATGGCTGGGTGCGCATCACCGGGCGTCGGCGCTAGAATGGCTGCCTGCATAATTCGGATCGCCGCATGACCGACAGCTTCGTCACTCAGTGCCCGCATTGCCAAACCAGTTTCCGTGTCAGCCATGCTCAATTGAGCGTGGCCCGCGGGGTGGTTCGCTGCGGCTCCTGCCTGCAAGTGTTCAACGCCGCCAAACAGCTGCTTGAGCAACACGCTGGCAAGGAAGCGGTGACGCCAGTTGCACCGGCCATTGTCGAGCAACTGCAGACTGCACCGCCGCCGGTGGTGGAATCGCCCGCTGTTGTCGAGCCACCTGCCACGCGCGCCATTAGCCAAAAGCAATGGAGCGCCTCGGCGCTGGACCTCGACAGTCTGGATCTGGACGAAGAACTCGCCCGCCTCGAACAACGGGAAATCCAGCCGACTACTGAATTCGGTCGCCCGCGCGAAGATTCCCTGAGTGCCCGTCGCGACAGCCCGGAACCGGACGAAGCGGTCTGGCCGGACAGCCTGTTCAGCAAGCCTGCCGATGAGCGGGCGGAGCCTGAAGCCGAACCGGAAATCGTCGAGATCGAACCGATAAAACCCGCACGCACCGAGCCCTCGCTGTCGCTGTCGCTGTCGCTGGAACCGGTGGATCTGGATGATGAACCGGCGATCCCGCAGTTGCGGCTGCACGATCCGATTGACCCGAATGCCCGCCGCGAACGCCTGTCTGCCAGTGACGACAGCGATGACGACCTGCCTCTGATCGAGCCGCCGCGCAAAAAACGCGAGCGCGCAGAACCGGGTGTTCGCGCCGAAGTCTTGCAGGACCTGACTGACGACCCGCTGCAACTGGACTGGCAGAAACGCCGCTCACCGTGGGGCCGTCGCCTGCTTTGGCTGGTGTTGGTGTTGCTGGCCGCTGGCGGACTCGCCGCCCAATATATCTCCTACCATTTCGACGAACTGGCGCGGCAGGATCAATACCGGCCATGGTTCCAGCAAGTCTGCCCGCAAATCGGCTGCACGGTGCCGTCCAAAGTCGACATCGCCAGAATCAAAAGCAGCAACCTGGTGGTGCGCAGCCACCCGGAGTTCAACGGCGCGCTGGTGGTCGACGCGATCATTTATAACCGCGCAACGTTCTCCCAGCCGTTTCCACTGCTGGAGCTGCGGTTTGCCGACCTCAATGGCCACCTGATCGCCAGTCGTCGCTTCAAACCCGGCGAATACTTGAGCGGTGATCTCGAAGGCCTGGCGGAGATGCCGCCGCAAACGCCGATCCACATCGCGCTGGATATTCTCGATCCAGGCCCTAAAGCGGTGAATTACAGCTTGAGTTTTCACTCGCCCGAGTGAATCGCTTCACCGTTCCTGAATTGACGGCAATTTTCTGACTTCGTCTCGCGTTACCAAACCGCTGGCGATAACAGAATAACTGTTCAGATTTTGTTCAATTCAGCCTTTATCCAGTCATCGAGAGCGGGTATCATGCCCACCCTTTTTCGAACTCTCATGATCCGGCCCCACTTCAGGGAAGTCCTATGTCGGCGGTACGCATCGGCCCATATACATTACAGAACGGCTTGATTCTCGCCCCGATGGCGGGCGTCACTGACCAGCCCTTTCGTCAGCTTTGCAAGCGTTTGGGCGCAGGGCTTGTGGTCTCGGAAATGGTCACCAGTGACATGAGCCTGTGGAACACCCGCAAGTCGCGCATGCGCATGATCCACGAAGGCGATCCCGAGCCTCGCTCGGTACAGATTGCCGGTGGTGACGCTCAGATGCTGGCAAATGCGGCCCGGGCCAACGTCGAACTGGGCGCACAGATAATTGATATCAACATGGGTTGCCCGGCAAAGAAGGTCTGCAACAAGGCTGCCGGCTCCGCGTTGTTGAAAGATGAAGCACTGGTGACCGAGATCCTCCACGCCGTCGTGGCTGCGGTTGATGTGCCGGTTACCCTGAAGATCCGCACCGGCTGGGATCGCGACAACAAGAACGGCCTGACCGTGGCGAAGATCGCCGAGCAGGCCGGGATCACCGCGCTGGCAGTGCATGGCCGCACTCGCGCCGATTTGTACAAAGGTGAAGCCGAGTACGACACGATTGCCGCAATCAAGCAGGCCGTGTCGATCCCGGTGTTTGCCAATGGCGATATCGATTCGCCGGAAAAGGCCCGTTACGTGCTCGACGCGACCGGTGCCGATGGTCTGTTGGTAGGCCGAGCCGCCCAAGGGCGGCCATGGATTTTTCGCGAGATCGATCACTTCCTGCGCACTGGCGAGAAATTGCCGGCACCGGAGCTGATCGAGGTGGAACACATACTGCTAGAGCATCTGGCCGCACTTCACACTTTCTATGGGGATGTGATGGGCGTGCGTATTGCTCGAAAGCATGTGGGCTGGTATCTCGCAACCTTGCCGGGCGCCAAGGAGTTTCGCGCCCACTTCAATCGTTTGGATGGTACGGAAACACAATGCGCCAACGTTCGGGAGTTCTTCGCCGAGCGTTACAAGAGCCTGAGAGGGGACGAAGAAGGGGTGGCCGCATGACGATGATGACCGAGACTT
>NZ_JBIWAL010000115.1:0-4906 GCF_044760045.1 Pseudomonas sp. NPDC098747
ATGTGACTGACAGTGAGAAGCAATCTTTGCTGACTCACTTGAAAAGCAGCCACAAGGCGAAAGTGGAAGAACCACGCAAGATCACGCTGCAGCGTAAAACCACCAGCACCCTGCGTGTGGCTGGTAGCAAGAGCATCAGCGTTGAAGTTCGCAAAAAGAAAGTTTTCGTACAGCGTAGCCCGGAAGAAATCGAAGCCGAGCGCAAGCGTGAACTGGATGATCGTCGCGCAGTAGAAAATACTGCCCGTCAGAAGGCTGAACAAGAAGCCAAGCAGCGCGCTGAAGAAGAAGCGCGCCGCAATCCGGGCGCCGCGCCAACCGCTACTAACAACGCCGTTGCAGCACCTGCTGCAGTTGCCGAGCCAGTACGTGAAAGCGCGCCGGTGGTTGCAGCTGCTCCAGCGCCGTCTGCCGACGTTCGTAACAAGCAGAACGAACAGCGCCGTCCGGACAAACCACGTGCCGACGACAACAATCGTCGCAGTGGCGGTGGTGATGGCGAGCGCAAAAACGCTCCGCATCGCGCATCGGTCAAAGAGAAAGCGCCAGCACCACGTGTCGCGCCACGCACTACCGACGAAGAAAGCGATGGCTTCCGTCGCGGTGGTCGCGGCAAGGCCAAGCTGAAGAAGCGCAACGCTCACGGTTTCCAGAGCCCAACCGGCCCTGTCGTGCGTGATGTGCAGATCGGCGAGACCATCACCGTTGGCGATCTCGCCAATCAGATGTCGGTCAAGGCTGCTGAAATCATCAAGTTCATGTTCAAACTGGGTACTCCAGCGACCATCAACCAGGTGCTTGATCAGGAAACTGCTCAGCTTGTGGCTGAGGAGTTGGGCCACAAAGTGACCCTGGTCAGCGACACCGCTCTGGAAGATTCCCTGGCCGAGTCCTTGAAGTTTGAAGGTGAGTCGTTCTCCCGTGCACCAGTCGTGACCGTAATGGGCCACGTTGACCACGGTAAGACCTCGCTGCTCGACTACATCCGTCGTGCCAAGGTAGCTGCTGGCGAAGCCGGCGGTATCACCCAGCACATCGGTGCGTACCACGTTGAAACCGAACGCGGCATGGTTACCTTCCTCGACACCCCAGGTCACGCCGCGTTTACCGCTATGCGTGCTCGTGGTGCCAAGGCGACCGACATCGTGATCCTGGTAGTTGCAGCGGACGACGGCGTGATGCCGCAGACCATTGAAGCTGTTCAGCACGCAGTAGCGGCTGGCGTTCCACTGGTTGTTGCAGTGAACAAAATCGACAAGCCGGGCGCTGATCTCGATCGCATCCGTAGCGAACTGTCGGTTCACGGCGTAACGTCGGAAGAGTGGGGCGGTGAAACGCCGTTCGTATCGGTTTCGGCGAAAGTCGGTACGGGTGTCGACGAACTGCTCGAAGCGGTATTGCTGCAAGCTGAAGTTCTCGAACTGAAAGCGACGCCTTCGGCTCCTGGCCGTGGTGTTGTGGTTGAATCGCGTCTCGACAAAGGTCGTGGCCCGGTTGCAACCGTTCTGGTTCAAGACGGTACCCTGCGCCAAGGCGACATGGTTCTGGTCGGTTCGAACTATGGCCGCGTGCGCGCCATGCTCGACGAGAACGGCAAGCCAATCAAGGAAGCCGGTCCTTCCATCCCTGTCGAGATTCTCGGCCTGGACGGTACCCCGGACGCTGGCGACGAGATGAGTGTGGTTGCCGACGAGAAGAAAGCCCGTGAAGTGGCTCTGTTCCGTCAAGGCAAGTTCCGCGAAGTCAAACTGGCTCGCGCTCACGCCGGCAAGCTTGAAAACATCTTCGAAAACATGGGTCAGGCAGAGAAGAAGACGCTTAATATCGTCCTCAAATCTGACGTCCGTGGTTCGTTGGAAGCTCTGCAAGGCGCTCTGAATGGCCTGGGCAACGACGAAGTGCAAGTGCGCGTAGTTGGCGGCGGTGTCGGTGGTATCACCGAGTCCGATGCCAACCTGGCACTGGCTTCGAACGCTGTACTGTTCGGCTTCAACGTGCGTGCCGATGCTGGCGCACGGAAGATCGTCGAGCAGGAAGGTCTGGATATGCGTTACTACAACGTGATCTACGACATCATCGAAGACGTCAAGAAAGCCCTGACCGGTATGCTCGGCAGCGATGTTCGCGAGAACATTCTGGGTATTGCTGAAGTGCGTGACGTGTTCCGTTCGCCGAAGTTTGGCGCGATCGCAGGCTGCATGGTGATCGAAGGTGTTGTGCATCGTAACCGTCCGATCCGTGTATTGCGTGAAGACATCGTTATCTTCGAAGGCGAGCTGGAATCCCTGCGCCGCTTCAAGGATGACGCTTCCGAAGTACGTGCCGGCATGGAATGCGGTATCGGCGTGAAGAGCTACAACGACGTCAAAGTCGGCGACAAGATCGAAGTCTTCGAGAAGGTTCAGGTTGCTCGCAGCCTCTAACTCGCGCACTTCAAGGGCCACGTCGGGCCGTTGCATGAAAATGCGCGGCACGGCGGCAGGACTCTAAACGCAACGCCCGGTCTGGCTTTTGTCAGGCCGGGCGTTTGCCGCTTTCAGACCTTGCGGGTTTCACCGTGGGGCAGTAACAGGTAACAAATCATGGCAAAAGAATACAGCCGTACCCAACGTATCGGCGATCAGATGCAGCGTGAGCTGGCCCAGCTGATCCGTCGTGAAGTCAAAGATCCGCGCGTCGGCCTGGTGACTATTACCGCAGTGGAAGTCAGTCGTGACGTCGGTCACGCGAAGATTTTCATCACCGTGATGGGGCAGGACAACGCTGAAGACATCGCGCAAAGCATCAAGGTACTGAATGCCGCCGCAGGTTTCCTGCGTATGCAACTGGCCCGCGAAATGAAGCTGCGCAGCGTGCCGCAATTGCACTTCCACTACGACGAATCCGTTGTCCGTGGTGCGCACCTGTCGGCCCTGATCGAGCGCGCCGTTGCTGAAGACAATCAGAACATTGTCGTTCCAGCACCTGAAGACACCAAGGAGTAACTCGGTGGCTCAGGTCAAACGTATCCGTCGTAACGTCAGCGGTATCATCCTGCTCGACAAGCCGCTGGGGTTCACCTCAAACGCTGCGCTGCAGAAGGTTCGCTGGCTGCTCAACGCCGAGAAGGCCGGGCACACTGGTAGTCTCGACCCACTGGCCACTGGCGTACTGCCGCTGTGCTTTGGTGAGGCCACCAAGTTCTCGCAATATCTGCTCGATTCCGACAAGGCTTATGAAACCCTGGCGCAACTGGGCAAGACCACCACCACGGCCGATGCCGAAGGTGAGGTTTTGCAGGAACGCCCGGTGACCGTTGGTCGCGCCGATGTCGAAGCTGCGCTGCCGAAATTTCGCGGCCAAATCAGTCAGATACCGCCGATGTACTCGGCACTCAAGCGTGATGGCCAGCCGCTGTACAAACTGGCCCGTGCAGGTGAAGTAGTGGAGCGTGAACCGCGTTCTGTTACTATTGCGCGCTTGGAATTACTGGCCTTCGAAGGCGATACTGCGCGTCTTGCGGTGGATTGCAGCAAGGGCACCTATATTCGCACTCTGGTGGAGGATATCGGTGAGCAACTCGGTTGTGGTGCGTACGTCGCAGAATTGCGCCGTACCCAGGCCGGGCCTTTCACCTTGGCGCAGACCGTTACCCTCGAAGAGCTTGAAGCGGTACATGCCGAAGGCGGCAACGAAGCGGTCGACCGCTTCCTGATGCCATCGGACAGCGGCTTGCTCGATTGGCCGCTGCTGCACTTCTCGGAAGCGAGCGCGTTCTACTGGCTCAACGGCCAGCCGGTACGTGCTCCGGATGCTCCGAAGTTCGGCATGGTGCGGGTACAGGATCACAATGGTCGCTTCATCGGTATCGGTGAAGTGAGCGAAGACGGGCGCATCGCGCCACGTCGTTTGATTCGGTCAGAATGACCGAAACCAGTCTGTGTAACAGCAGGCTGGCGAGTGTGGCTGTTAACAGGCACGGTCACGACTCATTTATAGATACAGGGATTTGTCCCTGGCCTGTTGAAGCTGTTTCTCTGAAACAGTTTCCTGATAAAAGGATTGCCTCATGGCTCTCGACGTTCAAGAAAAAGCTCAAATCGTTGCTGACTACCAGCAAGCTGTTGGTGTCTCTTGTTCGCCTGTTGTGCTAGTTGCACTGCTGACGCACAACATCAACAAGCTGCAGGGTCACTTCAAGGCCAACGGTAAAGATCACCACTCCCGTCGTGGTCTGATCCGCATGGTAAACCAGCGTCGCAAGCTGCTGGACTACCTGAAAGGCAAGGATCTGGGTCGTTATCAGACTCTGATCGGTCGCCTGGGTCTGCGTCGCTAATAAGCGATTGCGCTCTGAGGTTGGTTGTCTGTCAGTCGTCTGCGGTTTTGCGCAGGCTTCCGGCAGGCTCCCAGCCTCAAGTTTTATCTGGATACACGTTTTACCCTGGACAGGCGTTGGGCCGATTCCCGACATTGCCCAAGAATTTCGCAAGAAACCAGTTCCCCAAGAGCCACAAAGAAGGTAGGACACCGTGAACCCGGTAATCAAAAAATTCCAGTTCGGTCAGTCGACCGTTACCCTCGAGACAGGCCGTATCGCCCGTCAAGCCTCCGGCGCAGTGCTGGTTACCGTTGATGACGACGTGACCGTATTGGTGACCGTTGTTGGCGCCAAGCACGCTGACCCAAGCAAAGGCTTCTTCCCTCTTTCCGTTCACTACCAGGAAAAGACTTACGCTGCCGGTAAGATCCCTGGCGGTTTCTTCAAGCGCGAAGGCCGTCCTTCCGAGAAAGAAACCCTGACTTCCCGACTGATCGACCGTCCGATCCGTCCGCTGTTCCCAGAAGGCTTCATGAACGAAGTGCAGGTTGTCTGCACAGTCGTTTCCACAAGCAAAAATACCGATACGGACGTCGCTGAGATGAT
>NZ_JBIWAL010000116.1:0-4716 GCF_044760045.1 Pseudomonas sp. NPDC098747
TGTACTACCTGCGCGACCTGTCGGGCAAAGCAGCTCGCATCAAGGAAAAACTGGCTTAAGTCCAGCTTCCGATGCAGAAAAAAGCAGCCTTCGGGCTGCTTTTTTGTTGCCCGCAATTCACCAAATCCCCCTATAGGAGCTGCCGAAGGCTGCGATCTTTTGATCCTGGTTCTATTTCGGAAGCCGGCAATCACGAGCAGTAAGTCATGACCACCCGCGACCAGGAAATCGAACGCCGCACCGAACTCTCGGTAACCCGCGTAACCAAAGCCGTCTTCCCGCCGACCACCAACCACCACAACACCCTGTTCGGCGGCACTGCACTGGCATGGATGGATGAAGTGTCATTCATCACCGCCACGCGTTTCTGCCGCTTGCCACTGGTGACCGTGTCCACTGACCGCATCGACTTCAATCATGCGATCCCGGCGGGCTCCATCGTTGAGCTGGTGGGTAAGGTGATCAAGGTCGGCAACACCAGCCTCAAGGTCGAGGTGGAAGTGTTTGTTGAAAGCATGAGCTGCGACGGTCGTGAGAAAGCGATTCATGGCCAGTTTAGCTTTGTGGCAATTGATGATGACAAGCGACCGGTGCCGGTGCTTCCCGATTTTGCGGCCTGATCCAGGACCGAGTAGCAGCCTTCGCGAGCAAGCTCGCTCCCACAGTTTACGTGCCGCACACAAAAACTGTGGGAGCGAGCTTGCTCGCGAAGGCGTCAGATCAGGCACCGCTGCTCTCTGGTTGAATCAACGCCAACAGCGTCCACCCCGATCCAGGTTTCAACGCCGTCTCAGGCGTCACCACGTGCACCCAGCCACTGGCATCACGCATAAACAGCAGCGTCGCCCGATTGCCGTGCAGCGCCCGGTAATCCTCCCAGCCAAAACCGTCCGTTAACGTCGTGCTGTATAGCTGCGCACCCTGGCCCATCTGGCCGGCGAGTTTCGAGTAGGTCAGAGCTTCACTGCCCAACTGATTGCCGCGGTGTTCCAGGCTCGCCCGGTG
Source organism: Pseudomonas sp. NPDC098747 (assembly GCF_044760045.1). Classification (NCBI taxonomy): domain Bacteria; kingdom Pseudomonadati; phylum Pseudomonadota; class Gammaproteobacteria; order Pseudomonadales; family Pseudomonadaceae; genus Pseudomonas; species Pseudomonas sp. NPDC098747. Next base: position 1,006 of record NZ_JBIWAL010000116.1, read on the forward strand.
CTTGTCGCTGCGACGGCTTTCATGACCGCTCGCCAATCCGAACAGGCGCTGATGCCCGAAGTCATGGCGAAAGCGCATCGCCGCCAAGGTATTGAGTTCTCCTGACGGTGACAACGCCAGCAAGTGCCCCAATCCGACCAGGTCCAGGTGCGCATCGGCGTGCTGCGAAGCCGGGTTACCAAAGTACGTCGGGATACCTTCCATGCGCGCAGCACGAATGTTTTCCCAGCTCGAATCCGTCAGTAGCACCCGGCTGCCCAATTGTTGCAGGGACTTGCCCAGCTCCCGCGCCGGGCCGTTTGCACCCACGATCAAAAAGCCGCTCGGGGCCGGTTCGGCGACCTTCAATAGCCGGGCAAGGGGGCGCGCGGTAGCACTTTGCAGGACCACGGTGCCGATTATCACCGCAAAGGTCAGCGGCACCAGCAGCAGCGCACCTTCATGTCCGGCTTCATCCAGTCGAATCGCGAAAATCGCCGACACCGCTGCCGCGACAATCCCCCGAGGGGCAATCCAGCACAGCAGCGCACGCTCACGCCAACTGAGGCTGGAGCCGGCTGTACTGAGCAGCACGTTCAGTGGCCGGGCGATCAGTTGAATCACCAACAACAGAATCAGCACCAGTGGCCCCAATCCGATCAAGGCGTAAAGGTCCAAGCGCGCTGCCAACAGAATGAACAACCCGGAAATCAGCAGCACGCTGAGGTTTTCCTTGAAGTGCAGGATGTGCCGCACATCCACGCCTTTCATGTTGGCCAGCCACATGCCCATCAGCGTTACCGCCAGCAGACCGGACTCGTGCATCACTTCGTTGGATGCAATAAAAATCCCTAGCACCACCGCCAGCGAGGCGAGGTTATGCAGATATTCGGGTAACCATTGCCGGCGAATGATCGTGCCCAGCACCCAGCCACCGACAATCCCGAACACCGCGCCGCAAAGAATCACCCCACCGAATGTCAACAGGCTTTGTTTGACGCCATGCCCCTCGGCGCTGGCGATGATGAAGCTGTAAACCACCACGGCAAGCAGGGCACCGATCGGGTCGATGACGATCCCTTCCCAGCGCAGAATGTTGGCAATAGAAGCTTTCGGCCGCACCACCCGCAGCATCGGGACGATCACCGTCGGCCCGGTCACCAGCGTCAGGCTGCCGAAGAGAATCGCCAGCATCCAGTCGAAACCCAGCAGATAGTGTGTTGCGACCGCGATGACCACCCAGGTCGAAATCGCACCGATGGTCACCAGTCGGTGGACGACGCTACCGATCTCGCGCCATTCCGACAGGTGCAGGGTCAGGCTGCCCTCGAACAGAATCAACGCCACCGCCAACGACACCAGTGGCATCAACAGTGGTCCGAACATTTCCTGTGGATCAAGCCAACCCAGTACCGGGCCCACCAGAATCCCGGTCAGCAACAGAAACAGAATCGCCGGCAACTTCAAGCGCCAGGCCAGCCATTGGCAACCCAAGGCCGCGGCTCCAATCCCGCCAAATGCCAGTAGAATTTGCTGCTCGTTCATTGATGCTCCCTGTTCCTTGAAATTGCGGGCTATGAAAGACTAGCGCCCATTCCTACAGTTCACTCTTCATTTGCGTGCATTCTTTGAGTCTGCATGTCTTGAGCGCCCATGCCTGCCATCGACCACCCGCAGATTGACCAATTCCTCGACGCCTTATGGCTTGAAAAAGGCCTGTCCGATAACACGCGCGGCGCTTACCGCAGCGATCTGGCGCTGTTCAACGGCTGGTTGCAGGAAAAAAATCTGGAGTTGATTAACGCCGGCCGCGAACTCATCCTTGATCATCTCGCCTGGCGTCTGGAGCAAAACTACAAGCCACGCTCCACCGCCAGATTTCTCTCCGGCGTACGTGGCTTTTATCGGTATCTGCTGCGAGAAAAGATAATCACCGTCGATCCGACGTTACGCATCGACATGCCTCAGTTGGGTAGGCCGCTGCCCAAGTCGCTGTCGGAAGCCGACGTCGAGGCACTCCTGAAGGCGCCGGATCTGGGCGAGGCCATCGGCCAGCGCGACCGCGCCATGCTTGAGGTGCTTTACGCCTGTGGTCTGCGGGTCACCGAGTTGATCAGTCTGACGCTGGAACAGGTCAACCTGCGTCAGGGCGTGTTGCGGGTCATGGGCAAGGGCAGCAAGGAGCGGCTGGTGCCGATGGGCGAGGAGGCGATTGTCTGGATCGAGCGCTACATGCGTGACGGTCGCAACGAGTTGCTTGGCGGCCGACCCAGTGATGTGCTGTTTCCCAGCCAGCGGGGTGAGCAGATGACCCGTCAGACCTTCTGGCACCGGATCAAGCATCAGGCCAAGGTCGCCGGGATTGGCAAGTCGCTGTCGCCGCATACCTTGCGTCACGCGTTCGCCACGCATTTGCTCAACCATGGCGCAGACTTGCGCGTGGTGCAGATGTTGCTCGGGCACAGCGATCTCTCGACCACGCAGATCTACACCCACGTTGCCCGGGCGCGGTTGCAGGATCTGCACGCCAAACACCACCCCAGAGGCTGAGGACACATCTGCTACAGGTGTTGTGACAGGCGCATTCGGCCACCGTGACCTTATGTGTTAGGCTTTGCCGGTTTGCACGATGGACGGTTATGACCCGGTGTTTTCGGCACGGGCGTTCTGATCGATCCATTTGTCCGCCTTCAGGAGTTCTCATGCGTCTGACCCAGATTTTCGCCGCCGCAGCCTTTGCGTTGGTCAGTACCTTTGCCGTCGCCGACGACGCGGCCAACAAAGCGATTCGTCAAAGCCTGGAAAAACTCGAACTCGAGGTTCCAGTAGAAAGCATCAACGCCAGCCCTCTGCCGGGCATGTATGAAGTCAAGCTCAAGGGCAGCCGCGTGCTGTACGCCAGCGCCGACGGCCAGTACATCGTTCAGGGCTATCTGTTTCAGCTCAAGGATGGCAAACCGGTCAACCTGACCGAGAAGGCCGAACGTCTGGGCGTCTCCAAACTGGTCAACGCCATTCCGGTTGCCGAAACCGTGGTTTACCCCGCCGTGGGCGAAACCAAATCGCACATTACCGTATTCACCGACACCACCTGCCCGTACTGCCACAAACTGCACGCCGAAGTGCCTGAGCTGAACAAGCGCGGCATCGAAGTACGTTATGTAGCGTTCCCGCGCCAGGGCCTCGGTTCGCCGGGTGACGAGCAGCTGCAAGCCGTGTGGTGCTCGAAAGACAAGAAAGCGGCCATGGACAAAATGGTCGATGGCAAGGAAATCAAGGCCGCCAAATGCGAGAACCCGGTTTCCAAACAGTTCGCTCTCGGCCAGTCGATTGGCGTGAACGGCACACCGGCCATCGTTTTGGCAGACGGACAAGTGATTCCGGGCTACCAGCCGGCGCCACAAGTCGCCAAACTGGCGCTGAGCGTCAAGTAATTCGCATCGTCACGGTCAGCCTTTGACGATCATGGTCCGGTGGCAGCATCGCCGGGCCATTAATAGAGAACCGCGAGCACGCGGTTGTTTTCCGGCCGACCCTGCGTCGGCCGTTTTATGGGGAGTTCACAGTGAATCCGGTCAAAGTAGGCATCTGTGGGTTAGGGACCGTCGGTGGCGGTACCTTCAACGTACTTCAGCGCAACGCCGAGGAAATTGCTCGTCGTGCCGGGCGTGGGATCGAAGTGGCACAAATTGCCATGCGCACGCCATAGCCTCAGTTCCTGACGACCGGTAT
>NZ_JBIWAL010000117.1:0-928 GCF_044760045.1 Pseudomonas sp. NPDC098747
AATGATAAGGACAAATATAACCTGAAACTTGCCTGTAGTTGAGTCAAATACTGCATAGAAATTAAGGGGGGTAAGCATAAGCTTTTCCCGACTGAAGTCCTGACTCACCTCCAGTACCGGATTATCAAACTGCCAGACGCGCACGACCTTTGGCGCGACGACGCGACAGGACTGCGCGACCGTTCTTGGTAGCCATGCGAGCACGGAAACCGTGGGTACGAGCGCGTTTGATGGTGCTTGGTTGGAAAGTACGTTTCATGTCGTGTTACCTGGTTCGTCCACAACGGGCCGGAATGGCCCCCGTTTTAAGAGACCGGGGATTCTAGAGAAAGCAAGCCTTCAGGTCAATTTCCAACCAACGTTTCCTTATAAATAGATCTCAGGACCTTCTTTGGTTGAAAGCCTGTTTGCCATAAATAAAAATAAAGAAGGGAATTATTTAAAGCTTTTCTGTAAAGCTTATAAAAGCTAGGGCAGCCATCCTCTGTGGATAACTGACTCAAGGCCTTATTTAACCTGATGTACAGAGAATGACAACTACGGTGGAAAACAGTGTTCAGCCTGTGCTGCACTGTCGGATAACCTGTGTGTGGAATGGGCTGTTATCCACAGGCAGGTTATCCACCGAGTTTAGCCCCCACTTGTCCAATGCCCTTAGACGGGGTTATCCACAGAGCTTATTCACATACCGTTGGTCGCCTTTTTTCCGGTTAGCGCATAGTTAAATCATGGATGCGGGGCAACCTGCATGTGGATAAGTGGACGGCTCGCCGCTACAATGGCCGCTTGTTTTTGCCTCACCGGCTTTCAACTTAGGGGATATCCGTGTCAGTGGAACTTTGGCAGCAGTGCGTGGAGCTTTTGCGCGAGGAGCTGCCTGCCCAACAAATCAACACCTTGATACGTCCACAACAGGTCGAAGCCGAAG
>NZ_JBIWAL010000117.1:938-4653 GCF_044760045.1 Pseudomonas sp. NPDC098747
AAATAAAAGTCATACGAAATTATGAATCATTTCTTGTATATATAGCTCTAGGATATGCATGAAAAACAATTCAACACCTGGATCCGTCCACTACAGGTCGAAGCCGAAGGCGACGAGTTGCGCGTCTACGCACCGAACCGTTTTGTGCTGGACTGGGTCAACGAAAAGTACCTCGGGCGCGTCCTTGAACTGCTGGATGAGCACGGCAACGGTATGGCGCCGGCGCTTTCCTTATTAATAGGCAGCAAACGCAGTTCGGCTCCGCGTGCGGCACCGAATGCCCCGTTGGCAGCAGCGCAGGCTTCTCTGGCCCATGCCAACAACGCGCCGGCAAGCATGCCAGCGCCGGCCCCTGCGCCAACTTCGGCGAAGCGTTCGACGCAGAAAACCGCTGAAGTCAGCGAAGAGCCGTCCCGCGACAGCTTCGACCCGATGGCCGGTGCTGCGTCGCAGCAGGCTCCGGTTCGCGCCGAACAACGCACCGTGCAGGTCGAAGGCGCGCTCAAGCACACCAGTTACCTGAACCGAACGTTCACCTTTGAAAACTTCGTCGAAGGTAAGTCCAACCAGCTCGCCCGCGCGGCGGCCTGGCAGGTGGCGGATAACCCCAAGCATGGCTACAACCCACTCTTCCTTTATGGTGGTGTTGGCCTGGGTAAAACCCACTTGATGCACGCGGTGGGTAACCACCTATTAAAGAAGAACCCGAATGCCAAGGTCGTGTACCTGCATTCCGAGCGTTTCGTGGCCGACATGGTCAAGGCGCTGCAACTGAACGCGATCAACGAATTCAAACGTTTCTACCGTTCGGTGGATGCCTTGCTGATCGACGACATTCAGTTCTTCGCCCGTAAGGAACGGTCGCAGGAAGAGTTTTTCCACACCTTCAACGCCCTGCTTGAAGGTGGTCAGCAGGTCATTCTCACCAGTGACCGCTACCCGAAAGAAATCGAAGGCCTTGAAGAACGCCTGAAATCCCGCTTCGGCTGGGGCCTGACGGTTGCCGTCGAGCCGCCGGAACTGGAAACCCGTGTAGCGATCTTGATGAAAAAGGCCGACCAGGCCAAAGTCGATTTGCCACACGATGCAGCGTTCTTCATTGCTCAGCGCATTCGCTCCAACGTCCGTGAGCTGGAAGGTGCTTTGAAACGCGTGATCGCCCACTCGCACTTCATGGGCCGCGACATCACCATCGAACTGATTCGCGAATCCCTGAAAGACCTGTTGGCGTTGCAGGACAAACTGGTCTCTGTGGATAACATTCAGCGCACCGTCGCCGAGTACTACAAGATCAAGATTTCCGACTTGCTGTCCAAGCGTCGTTCGCGCTCGGTGGCTCGTCCGCGTCAGGTCGCAATGGCGCTGTCTAAAGAACTGACCAACCACAGCCTGCCGGAAATCGGTGATGTGTTTGGCGGTCGCGACCACACGACTGTTTTGCACGCCTGCCGCAAGATCAACGAACTTAAGGAATCCGACGCGGACATCCGCGAGGACTACAAGAACCTGCTGAGTACCCTGAGCACTTGATGAACACCAGCGCAGCTGATTAAGGCAAGGGACTAGACCCTGCATTTCACCATTCAACGCGAAGCCCTGTTGAAACCCCTGCAACTGGTCGCAGGCGTCGTCGAGCGCCGACAGACCTTGCCGGTACTCTCCAACGTGCTGCTAGTTGTCGAAGGCCAGCAATTGTCGCTGACCGGTACCGACCTGGAAGTCGAATTGGTCGGTCGTGTGCAACTTGAGGAGCCGGCTGAAACAGGTTCCATCACCGTGCCTGCGCGCAAGCTGATGGATATCTGCAAGAGCCTGCCCAACGATGCCCTGATCGACATCAAGGTCGACGAGCAGAAGCTGGTGGTGAAGGCCGGTCGTAGCCGCTTCACCCTGTCGACCCTGCCGGCCAATGATTTCCCGACTGTTGAAGAAGGCCCGGGCTCGCTGACCTGCAGCCTCGAGCAAAGCAGGTTGCGTCGTCTGATCGAACGTACCAGCTTCGCCATGGCCCAGCAGGACGTGCGTTACTACCTCAACGGTATGCTGCTCGAAGTCTCGGAAGGCATCATCCGTGCAGTGGCCACCGATGGTCACCGCCTGGCGATGTGCTCGATGAAGGCCGATATCGGTCAGCCGGATCGCCACCAGGTGATCGTGCCGCGCAAAGGTATCCTCGAACTGGCGCGTCTGCTCACCGAGCCGGACGGCATTGTCAGCATCGTGTTGGGTCAGCATCACATTCGCGCCACCACCGGTGAATTCACTTTTACCTCGAAACTGGTCGACGGCAAGTTCCCGGATTACGAGCGCGTTCTGCCAAAGGGTGGCGACAAGCTGGTGCTGGGCGATCGTCAGGCGCTGCGTGAAGCATTCAGCCGTACCGCGATTCTGTCCAACGAGAAATACCGCGGTATTCGCCTTCAACTGGCCAATGGTCAGTTGAAGATCCAGGCCAACAACCCGGAGCAGGAAGAGGCGGAAGAAGAAGTGGGCGTTGAATACAACGGCGGCTCTCTGGAAATTGGCTTCAACGTGAGCTACTTGCTCGACGTGCTGGGCGTGATGACCACCGAGCAGGTTCGTCTGATCTTGTCCGACTCCAACAGCAGTGCACTGGTGCAAGAGTCCGACAACGACGATTCGGCTTACGTTGTCATGCCGATGCGTCTGTAATCAGCTGATCCTGGATGTCCTTAAGTCGTGTTTCGGTCACCGCGGTGCGCAATCTGCACCCGGTGACCTTCTCCCCCTCCCCCCGCATCAACATCCTTTACGGCGCCAACGGCAGCGGCAAAACCAGTGTTCTGGAAGCCATTCACCTGCTGGGGCTTGCCCGTTCATTTCGTAGCACGCGGCTGTTGCCCGTCATCCAGTACGAGCAACTTGCATGCACCGTGTTCGGTCAGGTCGAATTGGCCGAGGGTGGCCACAGTGCCTTGGGGATATCACGCGATCGTCAGGGCGAATTTCAGATCCGCATCGACGGTCAGAATGCCCGTAGCGCCGCGCAACTTGCGGAAATCCTGCCGCTGCAGCTGATCAACCCGGACAGCTTCCGCTTGCTGGAAGGTGCGCCGAAGATTCGCCGACAGTTTCTCGATTGGGGCGTGTTCCACGTCGAACCACGGTTCATGTCCACGTGGCAGCGCTTGCAGAAGGCCCTGCGCCAGAGAAACTCTTGGCTGCGGCATGGTACACTTGACGCCGTTTCACAAGCGGTTTGGGACAGGGAACTGTGCCAGGCCAGCGCTGAAATCGATGAATACCGCCGCGCTTACATCAAAGCCTTGAAACCAGTCTTTGAACAAATCTTGAGCGAACTGGTTGAGCTCGAAGGTTTGACGCTCAGCTATTACCGAGGTTGGGACAAAGACCGGGAATTGAGTGCCGTACTTGCTGGATCCCTGCAACGGGATCAGCAGATGGGCCATACCCAAGCTGGGCCTCAACGGGCTGATTTGCGTCTTAGATTGGGCGCACACAACGCCGCGGACATCTTGTCCCGGGGTCAGCAGAAGTTGGTGGTCTGTGCCTTGCGGATTGCCCAAGGGCATCTGGTGAGCCAGGCCCGTCGCGGTCAGTGTATTTATCTGGTGGATGACTTGCCGTCCGAACTGGACGAGAACCACCGTCGCGCGTTGTGCGTGTTGGTTTTAGAGTTTTGTTGGGATTTTTTTTTATTCTGTGTTGATATCTATTTTTTGTGGGTATGATT
>NZ_JBIWAL010000118.1:0-4641 GCF_044760045.1 Pseudomonas sp. NPDC098747
AAACAAACATACACAACAAAAATAAACAAAAAAAATAAAACTCAAACCATACACGAACCTAAACATATAACACAAGGCGCTGCGCAAGCTGCGCCACCCGACGCGAAGCGAGCATCTGCGCTCCTTCCTCGACGAGTGATACCAGAACCCCCGGCCCAGGCCGGGGGTTTTGTTTATATGGCAGATTAAATTCCCCTCACCACCCCTCCCCCGCATACCCCGTCTACACTCGAAACAACCACCCCGAGCCATAACGAGAGCGTTATGCCCAGACTGGCGTCCGCGCTAACTCTGCTGTCACTGATGATCTGGACCGCAACGGCTGACGCGCTGACTCTGACCGATGAAGAACGTAGCTGGCTGGCGGCTCACCCGGACTTGCGCCTGGGTGTCGACGCGTCGTGGCCGCCCTTTGAGTTTCGCGACGATCAGTCCCGCTATCAGGGCCTGGCAGCTGATTACATAGACGTCATACGCCAGCGTCTGGCGATCAAACTCACCCCCGTCGAACCAGTGAGCTGGACGGTGGTGCTTGAGCAGGTCAAGCAAGGCAAGATCGACCTGCTGCCGGGAATCATGTCGACACCGGAGCGCCAGAACTACCTGTCGTTTACCCGCCCTTACCTTGACTTCCCGATTGTCATCCTCGCCCACGTTGGCGGCTCACAACCGCGCAAACTCGAAGATCTGTACGGCCTGAAGATCGCCGTGGTGGAAAACTACGCGCCCCATGAACTCCTGCGCACCCACCACCCCGATCTGAATCTGGTCGCCATGCCCAATGTCAGCTCGGCCTTGCAAGCGCTCGCGACCGATGAAGTAGACGCCGTAGTGGGTGATCTCGCGTCCAGCGTCTGGAGCCTGCGTCAGCTGAAACTCGACGGCCTGTACGTCAGCGGCGAAACCCCGTATCGCTATCAACTGGCGATGGGCGTGCCCCGTGACAACAAGATGCTAGTGGGCATTCTGGACAAAGTCCTGGCCGACATGTCCCCGGCTGAAATCAGCGCTATTCAAGAGCACTGGGTCGGGAACGTCCTTGATCACCGGACATTCTGGTCGGATCTACTGGTTTACGGCCTGCCTGGCCTGCTGACCCTGATCATCGTGCTAGCGGTGGTTATCCGCATCAACCGCCGCCTGAGTTCGGAGATTGCCCGCCGCATCGACCTCGAACAGGAATTGCGCAGCAGCGAATATCACTATCGCGGACTGGTGGAAAGTTTGTCGGCCATAGCTTGGGAAGCGCGAATGAGCGACTTCACCTACAGCTACGTGTCGCCCCACGCCGAAGACTTGCTCGGTTATCCGCTGTCGCATTGGTTGATTCCGGGGTTCTGGCGCAACATCATCCACCCGGCGGATCTGACTCGCGCCCAGAGTTTCTGCGATCACGAAGTGCTGGCCGGACGCGATCACAGCCTCGATTACCGGGTGATCACCGCCGATGGTCGTTGCTTGTGGGTACGGGACATCGTCAGCCTTATCGAACACGGCCATGAACCGGTCATGCGCGGGTTGATGATCGACATCAGCGAGACCAAACGCACCGAGGAGGCGTTGCGCCTGTCGGAGCAGAAGTTCGCTTCGGTATTCCAGCAGTGCCCTGACATTCTGGTGATTGCGCGGTTGTCCGACGGTTGCTTGCTGGAAGTAAACGAGGCCTTCGAAGACCAGATCGGACTGAAAGCCGAAGATGTGATCGGTCAGACCGCCACCAATCTGAACATCTGGGGTATTCCCGGCGTCGGGCCGGGACTGTTACAGCGGTTGCAGGCCGGCAGTATCCGCAACCTGGAAATGCCTTTTCGCCGCAACAATGGCCAGGTGTTCACCGGACTGATTTCCGCCGAACCCTTTGATCTCGACACGACGCCAGCGCTGGTGGTGGTCGTGCGCGACATCACCCAGCTCAAGGAAACCCAACAGCAACTGCAAACGTCGGAAGAGAAATTTGCCAAGGCGTTTCACGCCTCGCCGGACGGTTTGCTGCTATCGCGTCAGAGCGACGGCTTGCTGCTGGAAGTCAACGAAGGCTTCAGTCGCATCACCGGGTTCAACAGCGCCATGTCGGTGGATCGCTCGACGCTGGACCTGGGGATCTGGGTCAACCTCAACGAACGCAAAAAGATGCTCGATCTGCTGCATCGCGACGGCTTTGTCCGAGATTTCAGCTGCCATATTCGCCGTAGCGATGGGCAAATCCGCCTCTGCGAAGTGTCCGCCCGACCGCTGCCGATCGGTGAAGAAGACTGCATGCTGACCATTGCCCGCGACATCACCGAACGCCACCTGATGCAGGAAAAACTGCAACAGGCTGCGACCGTTTTCGAAAGCACCGCCGAAGGCGTGTTGATCACCGACACCCAACAGCACATCAGCGCGGTCAACCGGGCCTTCACAGAGATCACCGGTTACAGCGAAAGCGAAGCCCTCGGCCATACGCCGCGCCTGCTCGCCTCGGGCCTGCACGACAGCGCGTTTTACGCGGCGATGTGGCACCAGTTGACGGATGAAGGTCACTGGCAGGGCGAGATTTCCAACCGGCGCAAGAATGGCGAGTTGTACCCGAGCTGGCTGACGATCAGCGCGGTGCGCAACCGCGACAAATTCATCACCCATTTTGTTGCGGTGTTTGCCGACATTTCCAGCCTCAAGCACGCCCAGGCCAAACTCGATTATCAGGCTCACCACGACCCACTCACCGGACTGCCGAACCGCACATTGTTCGAAAGCCGTTTGCTCACGGCACTCAACAATCAGCAGGAAAACGGTAGTCTGGGTGCGGTGCTGTTCCTCGATCTCGACCGCTTCAAACACATCAATGACAGCCTCGGTCATCCGGTCGGCGACCTGCTGCTCAAGGGCATCGCCGTTCGCCTGAAAGAACAGTTGCGCGACATTGATACCGTCGCCCGCCTCGGCGGCGACGAATTCATTATTCTGCTGCCCGGTCTGCAACAGGCCAGCGACGCCGACCATATCGCACTAAAATTGCTCAATTGCTTCGGCGCACCGTTTCAGGCCGGCGAACACGAGTTTTTTATCAGCGCCAGCATCGGCACCAGCCTGTATCCCCGCGACGGTTGTGACGTGGCCACACTGGTGAAAAACGCCGATGCGGCGATGTACCGTTCCAAAGCCAAGGGTCGCAACCGAGTCGAGAGTTACACCCGCGACCTCACGGCGCAGGCCATCGAGCGCGTGGCGCTGGAGCACGAACTGCGCCGCGCCATCGAGCGTAATGAGTTGCATCTTTACTACCAACCTAAAATCAGCCTCGACGACCACAGCCTTGTCGGCGCCGAAGCGCTGATCCGCTGGCGTCATCCAACCTTTGGCGAAGTGCCGCCGGAGCACTTCATTCCATTGGCCGAAGAGAACGGGATGATTCTGCAGATCGGCGACTGGGTGCTGGAGACCGCGTGCCGGCAGATGTTCGAGTGGAACCAGATCTACGACAGCCTTGGGCCGCTGTCGGTCAACCTCGCCGGGGCGCAGCTGCGTCAGCCAAATCTGCTTGGCCGCATCGAGCAACTGCTCAAGGACAACGGCCTCAGACCGGATTTACTGCAACTTGAAATTACCGAAAATTTCATCATGAGTCAGGCTGAAGAAGCGCTGGCAGTGCTGCATCAACTCAAACACCTGGGCGTACAACTGGCGATTGACGACTTCGGCACTGGTTACTCTTCGCTCAGTTACCTCAAGCGTCTGCCGCTGGACATCCTCAAAATCGACCAGTCCTTCGTCCGCGGACTGCCCGACGACCCCCACGATGCGGCGATTGTCCGCGCCATCATCGCCTTGGGAAGGAGCATGCAATTCACGGTAATCGCCGAAGGCGTGGAAACCCAGGCGCAACAACAATTCCTCGCCGCCGAAGGCTGCGAACAGATCCAGGGCTACATCGTCAGCCTGCCGCTGCCACCAGAAGAATTTGCCGCAACGTTTCTGCGTATTACCGTATCGGATTTTTCGGATAGCACAGCGGAGAAACCGTCGCTATAATCCGCGGCCTACTGAGGGCCTATAGCTCAGTTGGTTAGAGCAGAGGACTCATAATCCTTTGGTCCACGGTTCAAGTCCGTGTGGGCCCACCATACAAATCAAAGGCTTACGCTTAATCGCGTAAGCCTTTTTTGTTTCTCTCGCTTGAATTCTTAACGAATTGCTCAACGAATGGATTCAATGCCCTTGCATATGGAGTTGCGCGATTCGTACAACGCAATTGCAGCGGACTCATATTCAAGGCACAACGAGGCGCCGCGATTACAGCGGTCATAGGATGAAATTCCTACTCGTCCCGCACTAATCCGACGAACGGTATTAAAGATTTTGACAGTCCGGACGGTATGTCCTGAGACAGGTTGAGACGTGTTGAGACATCAAAACGGCTAGAAACGCCTGATTTGAAACGAATTGCAACGTTCTAACCAGTATTGCGAAGAGTTGAAACCTACCGCTACTATGCGAACCACTGGACATTATTACAGTGATTGCAAAAACCAAGGTCGCCTTGGCACTGCTTCGCTGGAGAGTGACAGCCGATAGACAGACAAAGAAAAGCCCCGGTACTTGCGATACCGGGGCCGATTCGGGAAAAGCGTTTGAGCGCTTTCTGTCTACCGGCATGGCCAG
>NZ_JBIWAL010000119.1:0-4426 GCF_044760045.1 Pseudomonas sp. NPDC098747
GACCTTGGCTATCGGCTGCGCTTTGGCGGGGCCGCTGTTAAGTCTGGTGGGTGTGAACGGTGGCGGTGTGCACCTGGTCGGTGACAGCTCCAAGGATAAATCGTTAGCGCAACTGATCGCGGCGACGGTGTGGGGGGATCCCGCCGTGTTTGCCTCAAGCTGGGACGTGACCAAAGGCGGTCTTGAAATTGAAGCGTCGTCGCGTAATGACACGTTGTTGTCCCTCGATGAAATCAAGCGCGCTGATCCCAAGCGCATACAGGAAATGACCTACGCCTTAGCCAATGGCCAAGGCAAGGGCACAATGAACCGTGAGCGCGAAGGCCGCGCTAAACTGACGTGGCGCCTATTGGCCTTGTCCAGCGGCGAGCGTTCCTTGGCCGAGCATGCGGCCATCAGTGGCAATGCCGCGCACGCCGGGGCCGAATTGCGCATGGTAGATATCAACGCCGGGACACGACTGCACGGCGCTTTTGACGACACTTGCGCAATGGCACCCGCCGACTTTCACCGCGCACTCACCGTGCTTGCCGGTCAGCACCATGGTCACCTTGGCCCCGCGTTTGTCGAACAGCTGATTAGCAGCGGTGACCGCCAAAGCGTGCAAGACGATTTCAGCAAGGTCCGCGCGTGTTTTGTGACCGACAACGCACAGGCCGGGCGCATTGCTGACCGGTTCGCCGTGATTGCCTTGGCCGCAGAACTGGCCATCGGTTACGGGCTGTTGCCGTGGCCGGAAGGCACTAGCCTGCGGCACTGCCAATTGCTCTACGGCGAATGGCTGGCGCGGGTGGGCAGTGGCAGTGCCGAAGACCGGCAAATCTTGGCCGGGGTCTCGGATTTTATCGACCGGCACGGCAGTAGCCGGTTTTCCGATATCAACGCCAGCGAGACCGACAGTAGGATCATCAACCGCGCCGGTTATTGGGAAGGCATGCCGCAAGGCCGTCTCTATCTGTTCAACCGTACCGGCCTGATTGAAGCGGCGCACGGCTACGGCCTGTCACGGATCGTCAAGGCGCTGGAGTCCGCTGGTGCCTTGGCCAAACGTGACAGCGACCGTAAGCGCTACACCAAAAAATACCGTCTGCCCGGTGGAGGGTCTGCCGGGCTGTATGTGATTGATCCCGAACGCCTCGAAAGCGAAGGGGGCCAGCCATGAGCCCGGCCTCATCACGTCTTCGCTCACCGTCTGTACATCACAGGAACCTTAAAACGGTGGGAACAGTGGGAACGATGGGAACAACCCGCCTAGTCGCGGCCCCCAGCCGTTCCCAGTGTTATAAAAGAATTGGGAGCTGTGGGAACACACATCACTTTGTGTTTATAGAGGGAGCCCGTTGGCAGACGCTGGCGACTGTGCCGTTCCCACTCGAAAAAGGGATGGGAACAGATTCCCGGTCTGAAGGCCGCGTAAACTGGGGCGTTCCCATGGTTCCCACAGTTCCCACGGTTTTGCGTTCACAGTCACATCTGGGGACAAGGCCTACAGTGAGGGGGGACCGATGAGTCTGCCGGACCGCCTCTTTCAGTTACATGCGCCCCCTGTAGTTCCGGAATCACCCTGTTGGTTATGGTTGCTGGTGCTCACCAGCGGCGAAGTGCTGCAGGCCACCTTTAACCCAGTCGCTGACCGTGGCCACGTCGAACGGTTCGTCATTGCGCAGCATGGCGGTCTGCTTAAAAGTGTTCCGATGGTCTCGGCGAATCGCTTGTTACAAGCCGACGAAATCGCTGGGGCGTTAGCAGGCAAGGCCATCTGCACAGCGCAACGCATACCCGGTGCGCTATGGCTGTCCCGTGTGGCGTGGCTCTTGGCATCTTCGCCCGATCAACTCTTGTCTACAGGAGCACTCACGACAGAGGATGTCGCCGAGTGTGCACGTCACACACCGTACCGGGCGGCTGACGTGCTCTGTGGTCTGGGCAAGACTCCGGCCTCTTTGGAACCACCGCGCCTGCTGCCGCAGCGGCACGCCCTCGCGCCTGTGCACGTGACTGCCGCGACTGCTTCGCCTGCATGGCTACAGGCACGCGATGAGTACCACGGCCATCTGTTTGGCTGCCCCCTATGTTACGCCTCAAAAAAACGCCATTGCCCAGCTGGTGCTGCCTTGCGCGCTGCTTACGATTTAATCCCGATGGAGCTCCGCCCTTGAGTACCTCTGACGACGCTGCCACCGAACTCAAACGCCAACAAGACAAGGCGCTGGCGCAAATCAAGGCCAAGATATCCATAGCGCCGGATGCGTTGAGCGCTGCCGTGCTGGAGAAATGGACCACCGTCACCAACCCGCCTTTTAAAGAGTTGTCCGCCGAGTTGCGCGAGCAAAACAACGCAATGCGCGGTGGCGATCTGAGCCGAGTGGAAGACATGTTGCTGGCGCAAGCGCACACGCTGGATGGCTTGTTTGCTGCGCTGGCGACACGGGCAGCAAATGCCCCTTCGGTCACGGTGTTGGAGGTTTATCTACGGCTGGCGCTCAAAGCGCAGAGCCAAAGCCGCGCGACCTTGCAAACGCTGGGCGAACTCAAGGCCCCCAAGCAGGTGGCCTTTGTCGGACAAGCGAACATCGGCCATCAGGTGCAGGTGAACAACGGCACTTCCGGCCCCGGCGCCAACACCGCCCCCGCAGCAAACACACCGCGCACGCGCACGCGGAAAAATAAAACCGCGCAAAACAAACTAATGGACGCAGACCATGAGCAACGGCTGGACACCCGAACGCCGGGCACGGCAAGCGGCGATGATTCAGCGCTGGCAACCGTGGCAACACAGCACCGGCCCCAAAAGCGACGAGGGAAAAGCTGTGGTGGCGCGTAATGCCGATCAGGGCGCAGTTCGCGCACTGTTACGCAGCATGGCCCGAGAACTGCGCGAGCAACACAAGGCCCATCGCGAGCTGGCCCAGCGGCTTGTCGAACCGTCGTTAAGTGAGCCGGACACTGAACCGCCACCGTGACCAAGAAAGAGGGCGGGTCCTCCCGAGGGGGTGGCCCTAGGGGGTAATTCGGGCCACGCTACATGTCTACATATGACCGATTTTCGGTGGTTGGTTGTTGTTTAGTTCCGGCCTCCCGAAACAACAAGTTATAAGGCCGTAGTCCTTTAAAAACGCGGCTCTCGACGTGGGCCTTCAGGTTCGGCCTCATCCCTCTGCACAACTTCAAGCGTCCAAACAGGCGACATACACCAACCCACGGACGCATAGGCTGTTGCGCTGATGAAATGGATATGGCGTTCCAGATTGAACGCGCGGCGGCATTCCCAAAGAACGCCGGGGCCCCTGAGGATTTCCCTCGGACACGGGGTCGAAAACTCGCGGGAGTTTGTTAGCGGCAGCCCTCAAACATTGGTTAACTGGTTAACTGGATTCACCCTCAAGATCGCTGAAGGCCGCGCAGACCGTGGCCTGTAGCCCGGTTAACCGATGAGTTAACCTGGTTAACCAATGTTTGCCGTAAAAATCGCTGGAAGCCCAGTAGTACGTGGCTTGCAGCCCGGATAACCAATGAGTTAACCGACTAATTTAGTCGGTTAACTGGTTAACTCGCCGGGTTAACCGGGCTGAAAGCCATGCAGGCCGTAGCCTGTAGCCGTTTTTATGGAGGGATTTTGCAAGGAGTTAACTCAGCTGTGTCGCTAAAAACTCAGATTTTTTCGAAAAAACTCAGCTGTTTTTCGAGAAAACTCGAACATTTTTTGGAAAAACTCAACCGGTTCGCCGCTTCTAAGGGGGCAAGTGAGATTCGGAAAACTCTCGCGACAACCCAAAATCGGGATGGTCATACAGGCCGCCAACGCTCCTGCATGAAACAGGAGTTTCAGTGCAAGAGGCGTCAGCCCGTTATCAGAATGCCGTCGTTTTCGAATCAGTCGACTTTCTGGTTCGGCCTCATCCCACAACTTCAAGTTTCCAAACAGGCGACATACACCATCCCACGAACGCATCGGCTGTTGCGATGATGAAATGGGGGGAGCTTCGGATTGCGCGCACGCCCCCCCCCAAACTCGCCGGGGCCCCTGCGGATTTCCATCGGGCACGGGGCAGGGAACCCGTGTCCTTGTGTTAGTACCGGGTTGGCTAGCTTATTGAAATTTCAATCATTGAAAACCGATTGAAATTTAAGCGCCACCGTTCGAGCCGACGTCACGGCACTCGCACGATTTACTTAACCCGTCGAGGTGAACCCGAAGGCTATCGAATGGTGTTAATTAACGATGGGCACACAGGGGCGCGTCACCAGCGTCTCAAATTCCAAAATCCTGCGCAGGTATCCATTGAGGGGGCATGCACGACAAGCAAGTCACGACTAGGCTATTTCTTCAATGGTGCATTTTTGTTTTTCGTCGCGGAGAATAAAACCATGAGCCTGCCCATCCCTGTGTATTCCACTTACCAAATTTCGAGGGCAGCGGATGCCT
>NZ_JBIWAL010000120.1:0-4273 GCF_044760045.1 Pseudomonas sp. NPDC098747
GGCAAGAAAGAACAGAAGCTGAAAGATGAAGAGTTGGTCGAAGCTTTCGCCGCGCTGCAAAAGCGTGCCGAAGAGCGTATGGTCAAGATGAGCGAAGAGTCGGCATCCGCCGGCAAGAAATTCCTCGAAGAAAACGGCAAGAAGGCTGGTGTGACTACCACCGCTTCCGGCCTGCAATACGAAGTGGTCAAGAAAGCCGACGGCGCACAGCCTAAGTCTTCCGACGTAGTGACCGTTCACTACACCGGCAAGCTGACCAATGGCACCGTATTCGACAGCTCCGTCGAGCGCGGCAGCCCGATCGATCTGCCGGTGAGCGGCGTGATTCCAGGTTGGGTTGAAGGCCTGCAACTGATGCACGTTGGCGAGAAGTACAAACTGTACATCCCTAGCGATCTGGCTTACGGCGCACAATCGCCAAGCCCGGCAATCCCGGCCAACTCGGTTCTGGTCTTCGACCTGGAACTGCTGGCCATCAAGGACCCAGCCAAAGAAGACGCCGCTGCCAAGTAATCGGTAACGGCTTCGACAACAACGCCTCGCTTATGCGGGGCGTTGTTGCATCTGGACACTGACGAGGGTAAACAGAGCGAACCGATGCCGGTCAGAAGAGTCATAGCCTTTGAGGCTGCCGGCACTAGACGGCCTGATCCGCCAAGTCAATGAAATATTGGGGTTTTTTATGTGAGTAAAAAACGCCCGATCTGAGCGCAGCCCTTATGAAACGGGGCTCTCAGCGCTGAAATGCAGCTCTGTTCACAAGGTTATCCACAATTTGTGTGGATAACATTTCAACGGGAGGAATAGATGAAAGCTCCGTGGAATTTCGCTCGATTCCTGCCTCTGGCTGGCCGCCTGCTGGCTCGCGGTCGCTTGCCGACCTTGCTGTTCGCCGTGGCCAGCAAAGGCGCCGCGCAAGGCAATCGCCTCGGCAAGCTCAAGGATGATCTGCGTTTGCTTCAGGCATTGTGTCTGGCCTACTGGCGCGGCGACTATCGTGCGATCAGTGGCAAAGCCCTGGTTTCAGTAGTCGCGGGCCTGATGTACTTCCTTAGCCCGGTCGACGCGATTCCGGATTTCATTCCGGTATTCGGCATGTTCGATGACATCGCCGTCCTCGCCTGGCTGATGAAAGTCCTCGACGATGAACTCAATGCCTTCCGGCTCTGGCGCAATCGCCAGCATCCGGAAAAACTGGCGGTCGCTGAACGCTTGCCCGATACCCCCGAACAACTTCAGCTTCAGGGACCGAAAAAGACCTGATTCATCAAGCCTGCACATAGATAGATACCCCTCGCGACCTTGGCCGCTGTTAGGATTACACTTCTAGGGAAAAGTGCCGACTCGCTAAGTGTTGTTGTCCTACGGGGTAGTCATGGATATTCAGATAATTGCACGCGATGGCGAACCCGAATACGCGGTTCTGCCTTGGGCTCAGTATCAGGCTCTACTAAAAGCAGCAGGCATCAAAGAAGCACCGTCGCAGCAGGCTCCAGAGCCGCTCGCGGCAACGCCGGACCCGATTCTTCCTGGTCTGGATCAACTCCGCAGTTTGCGCGAAGGGAAGGGCATCGCCATCGAGGCGCTGGCCCGCACGGTAGGCATCAGCCCGTCTTATCTGGCCATGATCGAAAGTGGCGAGCGTCTGCCTGACGCCGCGATTCGTCGTAGCCTCGCTTGGGAACTGACGGTGCCAGGGTGGAGGGATGAATCGTGAGCGTACGCATCAGTCGACAACATTGGGACGGATTACTCGGGGAACTCGATCAGGCGCGCCGCCAGCGTCATCTGTTGACCTACCGGGCGTTGCTTGAGCGTTTGCAACTGCCGACGCCGGCGATGCAAACATTGACCGCCGCGCTTGAGCATCTGGCCGCGCTGGATGCCAAGGCCGAACAGCCGTTGCGCAGTTCGCTGGTTATCAGCCAGGGCGCGAGTCGTTTGCCGCGTACCGGTTTTTTTGAGTGTGTCGAACGCTTGGGGCGTTTTTCCGGGCCGTCCGATGGCGTTGCCGCAGCGTCCTGGCATGCGTCGGAAGTGGTCAGGGTTTTCGAGTATGAATACCCGGAATCAGCGGAGGCCTGAGTGTTTTTACGACTCAAGGCGCGGGCCAGCTATTGGCTGGCGCGCAGGCTGTTTCACTGGTCATGGTTCGTGCGCCAGCCCCGCGGCTGGCGCTGGCTTGAAGGTCAGTTTGCGCGCATGGCCAACCTGGGCGATGTCGGCGCGCAAAGCTTCTATGGACACATCCTGACCTTTCGCGGTGTGGGTTTGGGAGCCCGTGAAGAAGGCGTGCGCCTGTTGCGGTTGGCGGCTCTGGCTGGCGATGGCAAAGCGGCCTATCAGGTTGGCGTGATCAGTCTTGCCGGCACCGCGAGCAAAGCGCCAGACCCTGTCGAAGCCGCGCGCTGGTGGGGTATGGCCGCCAAGGCCGGGCACCCGTTGGCCGAGCTTAAATTGAAAGAGCTGGGTGTTGGAAATTCAACGCAGTAAATCCATTTGTGTCGTCCGATAAACGGGGCGTGAGAGAAATCTCACGCCCTGTTTGCGTTTGGTCTGTCCGTTTAGATTTTTGCTGTTTGCAGATAAGTCCTACAGCCATCGCCTACTCGCCTGACTTCTTTTCTGACTGATCCCCCGCACAGTTCCCGCGCCTAATTTTTGCGCGAGGGAACGCTCATGTTTGACCCGCTTACTCAGTTCATCCCGCACCTCAGTGTGCGTTGATGGAAGCTATCTCTCGCATCGAGCAAGCACTCGACAGCTTCCCCGACACCCTCAGTCTCTACCGCGAACAGCTAGAACACTGGGCCAGTCGCACGGCCGACACCGTCAGCCACGCCGCTGATCTACCGTCACTGGTGGGCATGGAGCGGATCATCCGCTTCGGCGACCGCACTACGGCCGTCAGCAGCAGCGACGACGAATTTTTCTCCAATGTCGTCCAGTGCCCGAAGGGCGGGTTGATGTTGATCGAGAGCAAGTTCGAATCGGTCTATGACATCCCGCTGGGCAACATCGTGGTCAATGTGGTGGCGGTGGATGGAGGCGAAACGACGCCCATCACCCTCGATGCCGAAGGCAAGGGCGAATTCAGGGGAACAGAAGGCAGGTTCTATCGCGTGCATGTGCACGACGAGGTCTCCCCGGAACAGGTCAAGGCGCTGTTCAAGTCCTACGACGGTTTAACCGGTGAGCTGGATGGCTGGCTGCGCAGCGAATGGCAAGGGTTCAAGCCGCAGTGGTCGCATTCGGTGGCGACGGCGGCGGGCAACGGCATGCTGGCCGGTAGTTGGGCGGCGATCGAGGGCGTGTGGGACAGCATCGGGATGCTGTCTGACATTCTCAAGGATCCGGGCAAGTTTGCCGAGCGTTTGGGCAGTGGCGCGAATGACCTGATTGATCTGGCGGTGACGGCTCCCGAGGTCATGGAGAAGCTTCAGTTGCTGGTCAGCGACGAGGCTGCGCTGTGTTTGCTGTTGCGTACCGCCAGCCTGTGGCTGGAGATGTTGCCGCCGAGCCAGATCGCCGGCAAAACCGCGCAAGCGGTATCGATGATGATGGTTCAGGTGCTGATCGATGTGCTGATCGCCGTCGCCCTGACGTTCGCGAGTGGCGGCGGAGGGATCGCTTATCTGACGCTACGTCTGGCGGGTCACGCGGTTCAACTGCTGTCGGCGCTGGTGCGGTTGGTAAAGGCGATGTTCGGCATCGTCAGCGGCTTCCTAAAGTACGTTGATAAATACAAGGCAGTTGCCGCGCGCGGCGTAGTGGCCAGTGTGAAAAAAGGCCGGATGCAATTGCGCTGGAATGCCAAACGCAACGCCTTGCTGAAGAAAGACGAACATCACGATGACTCGCCGGATCAGGCAAAAAACCCCAACGGCGACAGCGCCGATTGTGTGCCGCAGACCTGTACCAACGGTTGCCCTGTGTCGATGGTTACCGGCGAGGAATTGCTGACCCTGACCGATGGCGTGCTCGATGGATTGTTGCCATTCGAGTTCACCCGCTTGTATCGCACCAGTGCCGCCGAGATCGATGTCGGGCTGGGATTTGGCTGGAGTCATTCGCTGGCGCATCGGCTGGAGTTCGATGGCGATTGTGTTGTTTGGGTTGACCATGAAAACCGGCGTACACGATTCCCGTTGCCGAGCGTTGAGCGGCCGGCGATTCACAACAGCCTGTCGCGGGCGGCGATTTTTCTGGGGGATGAACCGGAGGAACTGGTCCTCGCACTGGCGGGGGATGCGGCGCAGTTTTATCACTTTCG
>NZ_JBIWAL010000121.1:0-4152 GCF_044760045.1 Pseudomonas sp. NPDC098747
GGCAAGACCGGTGACGGTTGCGGTCTGCTGATTCAAAAGCCCGACGCCTTCCTGCGTGCGATTGCTCAGGAAACCTTCAGCGTCGAACTGCCCAAGCAATATGCTGTGGGCATGGTCTTCTTCAATCAGGATTCGGCAAAGGCCGAAGCCGCTCGCGAGAACATGAACCGCGAGATCCTCGCTGAAGGCCTGCAACTGATCGGCTGGCGCAAAGTGCCAATCGACACCAGCGTCCTCGGCCGCCTGGCCCTTGAGCGCCTGCCGCAAATCGAGCAGGTGTACATCGGCGGCGAAGGCCTAAGCGATCAGGACATGGCGGTCAAGCTGTTCAGCGCCCGTCGTCGTTCGTCGGTGACCAACGCTGTCGACAGCGACCACTACATCTGCAGCTTTTCGCACAAGACCATCATCTATAAGGGCCTGATGATGCCGGCCGATCTGGCCGCGTTCTATCCGGACCTGAGTGACGAGCGCCTGCAAACCGCGATCTGCGTGTTCCACCAGCGCTTCTCCACCAACACCTTGCCGAAATGGCCGCTGGCTCAGCCATTCC
Organism: Pseudomonas sp. NPDC098747; assembly: GCF_044760045.1. NCBI lineage: Bacteria > Pseudomonadati > Pseudomonadota > Gammaproteobacteria > Pseudomonadales > Pseudomonadaceae > Pseudomonas > Pseudomonas sp. NPDC098747. The sequence goes on from NZ_JBIWAL010000121.1 coordinate 554, forward strand.
GCTTCCTCGCCCACAACGGCGAGATCAACACCATTACCGGTAACCGCAACTGGGCTCAGGCCCGTCGGACCAAGTTCACCAATGATCTTATGGATCTGGAAGAACTCGGCCCGCTGGTTAACCGTGTCGGTTCCGACTCCTCGAGCATGGACAACATGCTTGAGCTGATGGTCACCGGCGGCATCGACCTGTTCCGTGGCGTGCGGATGATCATTCCGCCTGCGTGGCAGAACGTCGAAACCATGGACCCGGATCTGCGTGCGTTCTACGAGTACAACTCGATGCACATGGAGCCGTGGGACGGCCCGGCTGGCGTGGTCATGACCGATGGTCGCTACGCGGTGTGCCTGCTCGACCGTAACGGTCTGCGCCCGGCGCGCTGGGTTACCACCACCAACGGTTTCATCACCGTTGCGTCGGAAATCGGCGTCTGGAACTACCAGCCAGAAGACGTGATCGCCAAGGGCCGCGTAGGCCCGGGCCAGATCCTTGCCGTGGACACCGAAACCGGGCAGATCCTCGACACCGATGCGATCGACAACCGTCTCAAATCCCGTCATCCGTACAAGCAATGGCTGCGCAAGAATGCCCTGCGCATTCAGGCGACCATGGAAGACAACGACCACGGTTCGGCGTTCTACGACGTCGATCAGCTCAAGCAATACATGAAGATGTATCAGGTCACGTTCGAAGAGCGCGATCAGGTATTGCGTCCTCTCGGCGAGCAAGGCTACGAAGCCGTTGGCTCGATGGGCGATGACACGCCGATGGCCGTGCTGTCCCAGCGCGTTCGCACGCCGTACGACTATTTCCGTCAGCAGTTTGCGCAGGTCACCAACCCGCCAATCGACCCGCTGCGTGAAGCGATCGTGATGTCGCTGGAAATCTGCCTCGGTGCCGAGCGCAACATTTTCCAGGAGTCGCCGGAACACGCCTCGCGCGTGATCCTCAGCTCGCCGGTCATTTCCCCGGCCAAGTGGCGCTCGTTGATGAACCTCGACCGCCCGGGTTTCGAGCGTCAGATCATCGACCTCAACTACGACGAAAGCGTCGGTCTCGAAGCGGCGATTCGCAACGTCGCCGATCAGGCTGAAGAAGCCGTGCGCGCCGGTCGGACCCAAATCGTTCTGAGCGACCGCCATATCGCACCGGGCAAGCTGCCGATTCACGCCTCGATGGCGACCGGTGCGGTGCACCATCGCCTGACCGAAAAAGGCCTGCGTTGCGACTCCAACATCCTCGTTGAAACCGCTACCGCACGTGATCCGCATCACTTCGCGGTGCTGATCGGTTTCGGTGCCTCGGCGGTCTATCCGTTCCTGGCTTACGAAGTACTGGGCGACCTGATCCGTACCGGTGAAGTGTTGGGCGACCTCTATGAGGTGTTCAAGAACTACCGCAAAGGCATCACTAAAGGCCTGCTGAAGATTCTTTCGAAGATGGGCATCTCGACCATCGCTTCGTACCGTGGTGCGCAGCTGTTCGAGGCTATCGGTCTGTCCGAAGAAGTCTGCGACCTGAGCTTCCGTGGCGTGCCGAGCCGCATCAAGGGTGCGCGTTTCGTCGACATCGAAGCCGAGCAGAAAGCCCTCGCTGCCGAAGCCTGGAGCCCGCGCAAGCCGATCCAGCAGGGCGGTCTGCTGAAATTCGTCCACGGTGGCGAATATCACGCGTACAACCCGGACGTGGTCAACACCCTGCAAGCCGCTGTGCAGCAGGGCGACTACGCCAAGTTCAAGGAATACACCGCGCTGGTGGACAACCGTCCGGTGTCGATGATTCGCGACCTGTTGAAGGTCAAGACCCTCGACACGCCGTTGGACATCAGTGAAATCGAGCCGCTGGAGTCAGTGCTCAAGCGCTTCGACTCTGCCGGTATCTCGCTGGGCGCGCTGTCGCCGGAAGCTCACGAAGCCCTGGCCGAAGCCATGAACCGCCTCGGTGCGCGTTCCAACTCCGGCGAAGGCGGCGAAGATCCGGCACGCTACGGCACCATCAAGAGCTCGAAAATCAAGCAGGTTGCGACTGGCCGTTTCGGTGTGACCCCGGAATACCTGGTCAACGCCGAAGTGCTGCAGATCAAGGTCGCCCAAGGCGCCAAGCCGGGCGAGGGTGGTCAACTGCCGGGCGGCAAGGTCAACGGGCTGATCGCCAAGCTGCGTTATGCAGTGCCGGGCGTAACCCTGATTTCGCCACCGCCGCACCACGACATCTATTCGATCGAAGACTTGTCGCAGCTGATTTTCGACCTGAAACAAGTCAACCCGAAGGCGCTGGTCTCGGTGAAACTGGTTGCTGAAGCAGGCGTTGGCACCATCGCTGCCGGTGTGGCCAAGGCCTACGCGGACTTGATCACCATTTCCGGCTACGACGGTGGCACCGGCGCTTCGCCGCTGACCTCGATCAAATACGCGGGCGCACCGTGGGAACTCGGCCTGGCCGAAACCCACCAGACCCTGCGCGGCAACGACCTGCGCGGCAAAGTCCGGGTGCAGACCGACGGCGGCTTGAAAACCGGCCTCGACGTGATCAAGGCAGCGATCCTCGGCGCCGAAAGCTTCGGCTTCGGCACCGCGCCAATGATCGCGCTGGGCTGCAAATACCTGCGCATCTGCCACCTGAACAACTGCGCTACCGGCGTTGCCACGCAGAACGAGAAGCTGCGCAAGGATCACTACATCGGCACCGTCGACATGGTGGTGAATTTCTTCACCTACGTCGCCGAAGAAACCCGTGAGTGGCTGGCCAAGCTCGGCGTGCGTTCCCTCGAAGAGCTGATCGGCCGCACCGATCTGCTGGAAGTCCTCGAAGGCCAGACCGCCAAGCAACATCACCTGGATCTGACCCCGCTGCTGGGCAGCGATCACATTCCGGCGGACAAGCCGCAGTTCTGCCAGGTTGAGCGCAACCCGCCATTCGATCAGGGCCTGCTGGCCGAGAAGATGGTTGATTTGGCGACGTCGGCGATCAACGACATGAGCGGCGCCGAGTTCGACCTGGACATCTGCAACTGCGACCGTTCGATCGGCGCGCGGATCTCCGGCGAAATTGCGCGCAAGCACGGCAACCAAGGCATGGCCAACGCGCCGATCACCTTTCGCTTCAAAGGGACGGCCGGTCAGAGCTTTGGTGTGTGGAACGCCGGCGGTCTGAACATGTACCTGGAAGGCGATGCCAACGACTACGTCGGCAAAGGCATGACCGGTGGCAAGCTGACTATCGTGCCGCCCAAGGGCAGCGTTTATAAGACTCAGAACAGCGCCATCATCGGCAACACCTGCCTGTACGGCGCCACTGGCGGCAAGCTGTTCGCCGCTGGCACCGCAGGCGAGCGTTTCGCCGTGCGTAACTCCGGTGCCCACACGGTTGTGGAAGGCACTGGCGATCACTGCTGCGAGTACATGACCGGTGGTTTCGTCTGCGTGTTGGGCAAAACCGGTTACAACTTCGGCTCTGGCATGACCGGTGGTTTCGCCTACGTGCTCGACCAGGACAACAGCTTCGTTGACCGGGTCAACCACGAACTGGTGGAAATCCAGCGGATCAGTGGCGAGGCGATGGAATCCTATCGCAGCCACCTGCAAAACGTGCTGAACGAG
>NZ_JBIWAL010000122.1:0-4132 GCF_044760045.1 Pseudomonas sp. NPDC098747
CCTTCCAGGCTTCGATGAACTGAAGCGACCCACTCTCGAAACCTACTTAACTCATTGAATCTCAAGGAGTTTTTCGTTTCGACTGCGCCGGAAGTTGGGGCGAATTATAGACGTCTGGAATCTGCCGTCAACAGCTAATTTTGCTTTTCTTTCAATTACTTGCAGATCGATCAAGAAACGACCAAAACACTCCCTCTATATAGAAGCAAACGTTACGCCTTCTATATAAAAGGAGGTTTCAGAGCACTCCATCCTGCTTCAGCGCAGCTACCACACCCGCACCCAAACCCAGAACTCGCTGCAAAACGTCCAACGTATGCTCACCTAACAAGGGAGGCGCAAGGCGATACTCGACAGGGGTCTGCGACATTCGAATAGGGCTCGCCACCTGAGGCACCATCCCCGCCAAAGCATGGGGCAACTCAATTGCCAGCCCACGCGCCTTTACTTGCGGATCCTCAAACACCTGCGACAAATCATTGATCGGGCCACACGGCACACCCGCCTGCTCCAATTGGGCCACCCACTCAGCCGTGGTCTTGAAGACTGTCGCCTGACGGATCAGCGGAATCAGCAACGCACGATTCGCCACCCGCAGCTTATTAGTAGTGAAGCGCGGATCATCAGCCCACTGCGACTGACCTGCCACTTCAGCGAATTTGCGGAACTGCCCGTCATTACCCACGGTAAGGATGAAATCGCCATCGGCCGTAGGAAAGTCCTGATAAGGCACGATGTTCGGATGCGCATTCCCCAGACGCTTGGGCGCATTGCCTGTGGTCAGGTAGTTCATCGCCTGATTAGCCAGGCAGGCCACTTGCACGTCCAGCAATGCCATATCAATGTGCTGACCACCACCATCGTGATCACGATGGGCAAGCGCCGCCAGTATCGCCACGGTCGAATACAGCCCAGTCAGGATATCCGTCAGCGCCACACCTACCTTCACCGGCCCGGCGCCGTCATCACCCTCAGGCCGGCCGGTGAGACTCATCAGCCCGCCCAACCCCTGGATCATGAAGTCATAGCCCGCCCGCTTGGCATACGGCCCGGTCTGACCGAAGCCAGTGATCGAGCAGTAGATCAGATCCGGATTGATTGCCTTGAGCGACTCATAGTCCAACCCGTAAGCCGCCAACCCACCCACCTTGAAGTTCTCAATGAGGATGTCCGACTTGGCCGCCAGCTCCCGAACGAGCTTCTGACCCTCGGGGCGCGTGAAGTCGATGGTCACCGATTGCTTGTTACGGTTGGCCGACAGGTAGTAAGCCGCCTCTGACGTGTTCTCGCCGTAAGCATCCTTTAGGAAGGGCGGCCCCCAGGCGCGAGTGTCGTCACCATTGCCCGGGCGCTCGACCTTGATCACTTCGGCGCCAAGGTCGGCGAGAATCTGCCCGGCCCACGGCCCGGCCAACACTCGCGATAAATCCAGTACCCGCAGATGCGACAGCGCGCCCATGGTCGTTCTCCTATTAATAGAACGCCTGCAGACCGGTTTGCGCGCGACCCAGGATCAACGCGTGGACGTCATGCGTACCTTCATAGGTATTCACCACTTCCAGGTTGACCAAGTGACGGGCCACGCCGAACTCGTCGGAGATACCGTTGCCACCCAACATGTCACGCGCCATACGGGCGATATCCAACGACTTGCCGCACGAGTTGCGCTTCATGATCGAAGTGATTTCAACCGCAGCCGTACCTTCATCCTTCATACGACCCAGACGCAGGCAACCTTGCAGGGCCAGCGTGATTTCGGTTTGCATGTCGGCGAGTTTTTTCTGGATCAGTTGAGTAGCGGCCAATGGACGACCGAACTGCATGCGATCCAGGGTGTATTGGCGAGCGGTGTGCCAGCAGAACTCGGCAGCGCCCAGCGCCCCCCAAGAGATACCGTAACGTGCGGAGTTGAGGCAGGTGAACGGACCCTTCAGACCACGCACGTCCGGGAAGATGTTTTCTTCCGGTACAAATACGTTGTCCATGACGATCTCACCGGTGATCGAGGCGCGCAGACCGACCTTGCCGTGAATCGCCGGAGCGCTCAGGCCTTTCCAACCCTTCTCCAGTACGAAGCCACGGATGTCGCCGGCATCGTCCTTAGCCCAAACGACGAACACATCGGCGATCGGGCTGTTGGTGATCCACGTCTTCGCGCCGGTCAGGCTGTAGCCGCCGTCGACTTTGCGCGCACGACTAATCATCGCGCCCGGATCGGAACCGTGGTTTGGTTCGGTCAGACCGAAGCAGCCGATCCATTCGCCGGAAGCCAGTTTCGGCAGGTATTTCTGTTTCTGCGCTTCAGTACCGAATTCGTTGATCGGCACCATCACTAGCGACGACTGCACGCTCATCATCGAGCGATAGCCGGAGTCGACGCGCTCCACTTCGCGGGCAATCAGGCCGTAGCTGACATAGTTGAGGCCACTGCCACCGTACTGCTCAGGAATGGTCGCACCCAACAGACCGACTTCGCCCATTTCGCGGAAGATTGCCGGATCGGTCTTCTCATGGCGGAAAGCTTCGAGCACACGCGGCGCGAGCTTCTGCTGAGCGAACTGCTCGGCAGTGTCGCGGATCATGCGCTCTTCTTCGGTGAGCTGTTGATCCAGCAGCAGGGGATCGATCCAGTTGAAGCTAGCTTTACCGCCCATGAGTGCGTCCTCGCAAATCGGGTGAATTAACGTGGCATTGATCGTAGGCGCGGTTCGCTGTCGCGGCAAACGAGGATTTCGCATTCTGTTGTGCTAATTTCTCACTCCGAAACGACGCTGAATGCGATTTAAGCGACGTATTAGTGAGGTTGACGTACATGCGCAGGAAGATCCCCAGCACCACCGCCCTGATCAGCTTTGAGGCTGCCGCTCGTCACGAGAGCTTTACCAAAGCTGCCGAAGAACTTTCCCTCACCCAGGGCGCCATTTGCCGACAGATCGCCAGCCTAGAGGAGTTCCTCAGCGTGGAACTGTTCCGACGCTCGCGGCGCGGGGTGAAGCTGACCGAAGCAGGACTTTCCTACAGCCGTCGGGTGGCGACCCAACTCGATGCGGTCGAGCGCGACACGCTATCGGTGATGGGTCAGCAAGGCGCTAATGTGATTGAATTGGCGGTGGTGCCGACCTTCGGCACGCAGTGGCTGTTGCCACGCCTGAAGGACTTCCAGCTCAAGCACCCGGAAGTCACCGTAAACCTGACGAACCGCACGCGCCCGTTCCTGTTCGCCGATACCGAGTTCGATGCCGCAATCTACTTCGGCGATGCCGATTGGTCCGGTACCGAGTCCCACAGGCTGATGGGCGAAAATCCGATGCCTGTATGCAGTCCCGCCCTACTCGGTAACCAGCCACATCTGACAGCCGATGAGATTGCCGACCTACCGCTGTTGCAGCAGACCACCCGCCCCTACGCTTGGCGCCAATGGTTCAATTCGCAACATCTGAGTATCCCGCGCGACATGACAGGGCCGCGCTACGAGCTATTCTCCATGTTGGCTCAGGCAGCCATGCACGACATGGGCATCGCGCTGATCCCACCGTTCCTGATTCAGCGCGAATTGGTCGAGAAGCGTCTGGTGATTGCCAACCCCCAGGCACTCTCCAGCATCAAGGCGTATTACCTGATGATTCCTGAGCGAAAGGTCGAATCGGCGTCCCTCAAGGCATTTCGCGACTGGCTTGTGAATCAGGCGCAGAGCTACAGCCTAGAAGGATAAAGGCTCACAGCGTTAATTGACCTCGTAGTCAGCAAACTCAAAGCACTACAGATATAACTATTTGTCGCATATTCGATGACTGTATCCGAAAGTCGTACAGACGTCCCACAAGCGCCTGCCGACGTGGCTTTGAGCCTTCATCCGCGACTCATTACGGTCCATTCACGTCACCGATAAGAAAAATCTTAGAATTCGTCCAGAATCCTTGTAAGGCACGGCCTGCAAGGGATTAAGCCGGTCATGTGCGACATTCGGTCACGGCATGACTTGTAGTTAATTTTCCGTCACCCGCCATAATCCCTTGAAGGGCATAAAGTTCGCCTGCAAAATGCCGCGCCCCTATATTATTTTTCTTTATCTTGCTTATCGGCCGACGAATTATCACAATACTCTTTTCATGTTTTTTTTTTATTTTTTATT
>NZ_JBIWAL010000123.1:0-4128 GCF_044760045.1 Pseudomonas sp. NPDC098747
CGACCCACTCTCGAAACCTACTTAACTCATTGAATCTCAAGGAGTTTTCCGTTTCGACTGCGCCGGAAGTGGGGCGAATTATAGACGTCTGGAATCTGCCGTCAACCGTTAATTTCACTTTTGTTGCAGAACCTGCTTTTTTGCCAATAAACGCGGGATTCGACGAGCAACAGGAGGGACACGCAACAATAGAAGCAACGCACCTATAAAGGCATAGATCGCCCACTCCTTAAGATCAGCGCGCGCGATCCACAGCATATGCAGCAGTCCCAGCCCAAGAATCACATACACCAGCCGATGCAGCTTCTTCCAGCGAACACCTAAACGGCGCTGACTGTAGCGATTTGAAGTCACCGCTAACGCCAACAATCCGAGGAAACCCAACGCACCGACGATAATGTAAGGCCTCTTGCGCAACTCGACACCCAGTTGCGACCAATCAAAGCCGAGGATAAACGCCATATAGCTGCACAAATGCACAACCACATAAGCGAAGCACCAAAGTCCCAATTGCCGCCGAACAGCAATCCACCCCGCCCAACCGGTCAGTTTTTGCAGAGGCGTCATGCTCAAGGTGATCAACAACAGCACCAACGTGCCGAGGCCCAGCCGATCAACCAGTACCTTGCCAGGATCAGGCCCAAGCAAATCAGCGAAGGCTTGATAGAACCAAAGCAACGGCCAGATCGCTGCAGCAATGAAAACACTCACTCGCCAGAACGGATATCGCATCAGTAGTTCTTCCGCAAATCGAGTCCTGTATATAAAGAAGCGACTTCGTCCGAGTAGCCGTTGAACATCTGCGTGTCGCGCACATTCGGTTTGAACAGACTGTTCGGCAGCCTCCGCTCGCGCGCTTGCGTCCAGCGCGGGTGATCGACTGTCGGATTCACATTCGCATAGAAGCCATACTCGTCCGCCGCAATGCTTTGCCAGGTCGTTTTCGGTTGCTCACTGACCAGACTGATACGCACGATGGATTTGACGCTCTTGAAGCCATACTTCCATGGCACCACGAGACGTAACGGTGCTCCGTTCTGATTCGGCAGCTCGCGCCCATACATCCCCACCGCGAGGATCGCCAACGGATTCATCGCCTCGTCCAGGCGCAAGCCTTCTATATAAGGCCAATCGATCAGAGCAAAGCCGGAGCGCTGCCCGGGCATGCTTTTCGGATCCTGCAGGGTTTCGAATCGAATGTACTTGGCATTGGAGGTCGGCTCGACCTGTTTGAGCAGCGCCGCGATGGGAAAACCAATCCACGGAATGACCATCGACCAGGCCTCGACACAGCGCAGACGATAGATACGCTCTTCCAACTGGTACGGCTTCATGAAATCTTCCAGCGCATAACGCCCCGGCTTACCCACCTCCCCGTCTACTACCACACTCCACGGTTCGGTTTTCAGCGAACCGGCATTGGCGGCCGGATCGCCCTTGTCGGTGCCGAACTCATAGAAGTTGTTGTAGTGAGTCGCGTCCTTATAAGGCGTGATCGCCTCATCCTTGACGTTTACCGCCCCCCATTTAGTAGAGGGTAGTTTTTCGGCAAACCAGGCAGGCGCCTTGCCTGGTTCGACATCGGCGTATCGCGCCGCATCGTCAGCATTGGCCCAGCGCGGAAGACTGCTCACGGCGATGCCGGCCGCGGTGGCTCCGAGCAACTGACGGCGAGACAGATAGATAGATTCAGACGTGACGTCCGACTCATGGCAGTCAGACGCTTTGGGAATTTTGATGAGCATGGCAACTCCGCAGCTTTGGAGGACAGATGCACCCATAGACTGCGGAGTATGCTGGAAATTACATCACTCGGCGTTTTTGTGACGACGAAGATGCAACAGATACTGAATCGGACCGGAAGCCGCATAAGCGAGGAACACAAGCAGCAGAATGCGTGGCGGATCGCTAAACACGACAGCGAACACCAGCACTACCGCGAGAATCGCCACGAAAGGCACGCGACCTTTCAAATCCAGCTCCTTGAAGCTGTTGTACTTGATGTTGCTGACCATCAGCATGCCGGCAGCCGCCACCATCAGCGCGACCAGAAACGACATCTTCGAACCCTGGATCCCGTAATCGCTGAACGCCCAGACAATCCCTGCCACTACGCCGGCAGCTGCCGGGCTGGCCAGCCCGATGAAGTAGCGTTTGTCCGCCGTCCCCACCTGAGTGTTGAAACGCGCCAGACGCAACGCTGCGCCAGCTACATAGATGAAAGCGACCATCCAGCCGACCTTGCCCATGTCACCCAGCGCCCAGCCGAAGGCCAGCAATGCAGGGGCGACACCGAAGGCGACCATGTCGGACAGCGAGTCATACTCGGCGCCGAAAGCACTTTGCGTGTTGGTCATCCGCGCCACACGACCGTCGAGGCCGTCGAGCACCATCGCGACAAAAATCGCGATTGCGGCGAACGCGAAATACTTGCTCGCATTGGCAGAATCACCCGCGCTCAACGCCGCCTGAGCGCTCATCGAGTTGATGATGGAGTAAAACCCTGCAAACAGGTTCGCAGTGGTGAACAGATTCGGCAGCAGATAGATACCACGATGCCGGACTTTACGACCTTCTGCGTCGTGTCCTTCTTCGATGTGTTCATCGATGGGCAGCAGGCTTTCGGCGTCTGAAGCCTTGTTCGGCTCTTCGGGACGTTCGCTCATGAACATTACCTTGCAACGGTTTGGAAAAATTCGACAGATGCCTGTGGACGACGGTTCGGCCACAAACGATGCAGCTTTATACCAGAACCATCGACCCAAACGAAAAAACGCGGCCGAGGCCGCGTTTTTTCATACAAGGGACGACGACTTAGTTTTTGGCTTTGTCGACGATCTTGTTGGCACCGATCCACGGCATCATGGAGCGCAGTTGCTCGCCGATGATTTCGATACCGTGAGCGGCGTTGTTACGACGCTTGGCGGTCATCGAAGGGTAGCCGGTTGCGCCTTCGCTGATGAACATTTTGGCGTATTCGCCGTCCTGAATACGTTTCAGGGCGTTGCGCATGGCCTGACGGGATTCGGCGTTGATCACTTCCGGGCCGGTCACGTACTCGCCGTATTCAGCGTTGTTGGAGATCGAGTAGTTCATGTTGGCGATACCGCCTTCGTACATGAGGTCAACGATCAGTTTCAATTCATGCAGGCATTCGAAGTAGGCCATTTCCGGCGCGTAGCCAGCTTCGACCAGGGTTTCGAAACCGGCTTTTACCAGTTCAACGGTACCGCCACACAGAACGGCTTGCTCGCCGAACAGGTCGGTTTCGGTCTCGTCCTTGAAGGTGGTTTCGATGATGCCGGTACGACCGCCACCAACGCCGGCAGCGTAGGACAGTGCAACGTTTTTGGCGTTGCCCGAAGCATCCTGGTAGATCGCGATCAGGTCAGGAATACCGCCGCCTTTCACGAACTCGGAACGTACGGTGTGGCCCGGGGCTTTCGGCGCGATCATGATCACGTCGAGGTCGGCACGCGGAACAACCTGGTTGTAGTGGATCGCGAAGCCGTGGGAGAAGGCCAGGGTGGCGCCTTTCTTGATGTTCGGCTCGATTTCATTTTTGTACAGAGCAGACTGGAACTCGTCCGGGGTCAGGATCATGACCAGATCGGCAGCCGCAACAGCGGAAGCAACGTCAGTCACTTTCAGGCCGTGAGCTTCGGCTTTGGCAACAGTGGCCGAACCTTTACGCAGACCAACGGTAACGTCGACACCGGAGTCTTTCAGGTTGCACGCTTGAGCGTGGCCCTGGGAACCGTAACCGATGATGGCAACTTTCTTGCCCTGGATGATCGACAGGTCGCAGTCTTTTTCGTAATAAACTTTCATGAAATTCCCCTATATATCCAGGCCGTTCAGGCCATTCACTAATTTGGTTTAGATGCTGAGTACTTTGTCGCCGCGGGCAATACCGGTTACGCCGCTACGGACGGTTTCCAGAATCGATGCGGTGCCGATGGACTGAATGAAGCTGTCGAGCTTGTCGCTGGTACCGGTCAATTGAACGGTATACACGCTCGCGCTGACGTCGACGATCTGTCCACGGTAATTTTGTTTGTTGGGTTTTTTGTCGTGTAGGTTTTGTGTTTTTTTCTTGTTGTTGATCTGGTTGTTTTCGGTATCTTT
>NZ_JBIWAL010000124.1:0-4065 GCF_044760045.1 Pseudomonas sp. NPDC098747
AAACATACCTCATACTAGATTCAAAATCTACACAGAAAAACACGGTTTAAATTCAGAACTACGAAGCCGCGAATTTTACGAGAAGCCAACTTCTGAGCGTAAGCGCAAAGCAGCAGCCGCTGTTAAGCGTCACGCCAAGAAAGTTCAGCGCGAACAGCGCCGCGCCGTTCGTCTGTACTAATACACAGACGTTCGTAGCAAGCTTCTGCCAAGCCCGGCCCTCAGCCGGGCTATTGGCATTTGCGGATATCGCTTGATGCTTCATCGTCGACGCCGCACACGCGACCGAGACAAATCTGCTTCACCACGTCAGACCTGGCTCTTTTGCCAGCGGTGCACGTCTTTTCTGACGAGCCTTTCAAGGCTACTGACGAGCACACCCACTGATTCCTCTTACGACGATCAGCCCAAGGCACATACACGTGCCCGCTTTATTGAGCTATCCGAGGCCTTTAACCGGCCGTCAGCGGATTCAGCGCAACACTTTCAAATAGTCGAAGACTGATTGGTACTAACGTCAGTGGATTTTCGGCAGATACACTTCCCGACAGCGATTACGCAGACGACACCGGTCGAGCCGCACATTTTGCGCGCTTCAAACAACGACCCGCGTCCGGCCGCCCTTCGCATCGGACTCATTACAGCGCAGACAACGAGCACGCCATGGCCGGGCTGATTCCCCAGAGCTTCATTGACGACCTGCTGAACCGCACCGACATCGTCGACGTGGTCAGCTCGCGCGTGCAATTGAAGAAGGCTGGCAAGAACTACACCGCCTGCTGCCCGTTTCACAAAGAAAAAACCCCGTCGTTCAGCGTCAGCCCCGACAAGCAGTTCTATTACTGCTTCGGTTGCGGTGCCGGCGGCAACGCGCTCGGCTTCCTCATGGATCACGACAACCTGGATTTCCCCCAGGCTATCGAGGATCTGGCGAAAGCCGCCGGCATGGAAATACCCCGCGAAGAAAGCGGCCGCCCGCACAAGCCGCGCCAGCCGACCGATTCGCCGCTTTACCCGTTGCTCACTGCTGCCGCTGACTTTTATCGGCAGGCGCTCAAGAGCCACCCATCGCGCAAAGCCGCCGTGGATTACCTCAAGGGCCGCGGCCTGACGGGTGAGATTGCCCGGGACTTCGGCCTCGGCTTTGCCCCGCCGGGCTGGGACAATCTGTTCAAACACTTGAGCAGCGACACACTTCAGCAAAAAGCCATGATCGACGCCGGCCTGCTGATCGAGAACGCCGAAACCGGCAAACGCTATGACCGCTTCCGCGATCGCGTGATGTTCCCGATCCGCGACAGCCGCGGGCGAATCATCGCTTTCGGCGGTCGCGTGCTGGGCGACGACAAGCCGAAATACCTGAACTCACCGGAAACCCCGGTCTTCCATAAAGGCCAGGAACTCTACGGCCTCTATGAAGCACGCAAGAACAACCGCAACCTTGACGAAATAATCGTCGTCGAAGGTTACATGGACGTCATCGCCCTCGCCCAACAAGGCCTGCGCAATGCTGTTGCAACGCTGGGCACCGCGACCAGCGAAGAACACATGAAACGCCTGTTCCGCGTCGTGCCCAACGTCTTGTTCTGTTTCGACGGCGACCAGGCCGGCCGCAACGCCGCATGGCGCGCACTGGAAGCAACGCTTTCAAGCCTGCAGGACGGACGCCGCGCGCGATTCCTGTTTCTGCCCGAAGGCGAAGACCCGGACACACTGGTACGCGCCGAGGGCACCGATGCCTTCAAGGCCCGGATCAATCAGCATGCGCAGCCGCTGGCTGATTACTTCTTCCAGCAACTGACCGAAGAGTCCGATCCGCGCTCGCTCGAAGGCAAGGCCCACATGGCCACCCTCGCCGCACCGTTGATCGACAAAGTGCCGGGCGCAAACCTGCGAATTCTGATGCGTCAACGCCTGACCGAAATCACCGGCCTGAGTAGCGAAACCGTCAGCCAGCTCGCGCAAAACGCACCGCAGGAAGCGCCGCCCGCGTACGACCCAGGCTTCGATTACGACGCGATGCCGGACTACAGCGACTACCATCAGCAGCAGGCGCAAGACATGTATGCGCCGCAGCAAGAGTGGACGCCGAAGAAACCCGGTGCCGGCGGCAAGAAATGGGACAAGAAGCCCTGGGATAAAAACGGCAAGCGTGGTGGCGATCGCGATCAGCAACGCCCACGGACGCCAATCGGCGTAGAGTCGCCGACCCTGACCGCCCTGCGTACACTGCTTCATCACCCGCAATTGGCCGAGCGCGTCGAAGATGCCGGGCACATTGCGGACGAAAATCAGACCAATGCCCAGCTGCTTGTGGCGTTGCTCGAAGCCGTACAGAAGAATCCCAAGCTAAACTCATTTCAGTTGATCGCGCGATGGCACGGCACTGATCAGGGTCGATTGCTCAAGGCACTGGCAGAAAAGGAATGGCTGATTGACGGAGATAACCTTGAACAACAGTTTTTCGACACCATTACTAGCTTGTCAGCCCGCCAACGCGAGCGAAATCTGGAACAGTTACTCAGGAAAGCGCGTCAAAGCGAGCTGAGTATCGAAGAGAAAAATCAACTGCGCGACCTTTTAAGTCGCAATGTTTCTGCATCAAGCCCGACCTCAACTGGCGCGTGAGGTCATAGCTCAGGTATAATCCTCGGCTTGTTTTTTGCCCGCCAAGACCTTCAGTGGATAGGGTGTTATGTCCGGAAAAGCGCAACAGTCTCGTATTATTGAGTTGATCAAACTGGGTCGTGAGCAGAAGTATCTGACTTACGCCGAGGTCAACGACCACCTGCCCGAGGATATTTCAGATCCTGAGCAGGTGGAAGACATCATCCGCATGATTAACGACATGGGGATCCCCGTACACGAGAGTGCTCCGGATGCGGATGCCCTTATGTTGGCCGACGCCGATACCGACGAGGCCGCTGCGGAAGAAGCAGCCGCCGCGTTGGCAGCGGTGGAGACCGATATCGGTCGCACGACTGACCCTGTGCGCATGTATATGCGTGAAATGGGTACCGTCGAGCTTCTGACTCGTGAAGGCGAAATCGAAATCGCCAAGCGTATCGAAGAGGGCATCCGTGAAGTGATGGGCGCAATTGCGCACTTCCCTGGCACGGTTGACCACATTCTCTCCGAGTACACCCGCGTCACCACCGAAGGTGGTCGCCTGTCTGACGTCCTGAGCGGTTATATCGACCCGGACGACGGCATTGCGCCGCCTGCGGCAGAAGTGCCGCCGCCGGTCGATCCGAAAGCCGTCAAGGCTGAAGACGACACCGACGACGATGAAGCCGACTCTTCCGATGACGAAGAAGAAGCCGAAAGCGGTCCGGATCCGGTCATCGCGGCCCAGCGTTTTGGCGCTGTGTCCGATCAGATGGAGATCGCCCGCAAGGCGCTGAAGAAGCACGGTCGCGGCAACAAGGCAACGATTGCCGAATTGCTGCTACTGGCCGAGCTGTTCATGCCGATCAAACTGGTGCCGAAGCAATTCGAAGCCTTGGTCGAGCGTGTTCGCGGTGCCCTGGATCGTCTGCGTCAGCAAGAGCGCGCGATCATGCAACTGTGTGTACGTGATGCACGTATGCCACGCGCCGATTTCCTGCGTCAGTTCCCGAGCAACGAAGTCGACGAAAGCTGGTCCGACGCCCTGGCCAAAGGCAAGAGCAAGTACGCCGAAGCCATCGGCCGTGTTCAGCCGGACATCATCCGTTGCCAGCAGAAACTGATCGCGCTGGAAACCGAAACCGGTTTGACCATTGCTGAAATCAAGGACATCAACCGTCGCATGTCGATCGGTGAGGCCAAGGCCCGCCGTGCGAAGAAAGAGATGGTTGAAGCGAACTTGCGTCTGGTGATCTCGATCGCCAAGAAGTACACCAACCGCGGCCTGCAATTCCTCGATCTGATCCAGGAAGGCAACATCGGCCTGATGAAAGCGGTGGACAAGTTCGAATACCGTCGTGGTTACAAGTACTCGACTTATGCCACTTGGTGGATCCGTCAGGCGATCACTCGCTCGATCGCCGACCAGGCCCGCACCATCCGTATTCCGGTGCACAC
>NZ_JBIWAL010000125.1:0-3976 GCF_044760045.1 Pseudomonas sp. NPDC098747
AAGAATAATTGCCACCGCAAGAGGATGCGTGACGTACGCCTCGACACTGCGTCGGCGTTGGCCGTCGTGGGCTTGTTCGGCGTAGAAAAACGCTCGGCGGACCAGATTGACCTGGTCGTTGCCGAGGTAGGTCGATAAGCGTTCGGCGAGGGCGTCTATGCTCGGCATGATGACTCCTGCCGTTGGCTGTGATCCCGCGCCGTGCTACGTCGACCAGGCATAGGCTTAGACGGCCTCGTTGGACTCGTCCTCGAACGCTGCGAACAGCGGTTCATCCTGGACGATTTCCTGCTCGGCGATGAACGCGTAGCTCATCAGGCCTTCAGCGATTTCACGCAGCGCTACTACGGTAGGCTTGTCGTTTTCCCACTGAACCAGGGGCTCTTTGCCGCCGGTGGCCAGTTGACGGGCACGTTTGGTAGAGAGCATGACCAGCTCAAAACGGTTTTCCACGTGGTTCAGGCAGTCTTCAACGGTTACGCGGGCCATGGTATTCCTCGGAGCGAATGCAATATGCGCGCTGCCCGGTTGGGCGAGCGGACTGAGCAGTTTAAAAAAACACCAGCGTTTAGGGAAGCGCTGATTTTTTGACCAAGCCCTCCAACGCGCTGCAAGTGCCAATGTAAAGCGCTTGCAGGCGTTTTGGGAAGTGCTGTTTAACCGAGCAATTCAGCCAGCAATTTGCCGAAACGCACCTGTTGGCGCTTCTGTTGCAGCTGATTGGCGCGGAAAATCGCCTTCAGATCGTCCAGTGCATGGGCGAAATCATCGTTGATGATCAGGTAGTCGTATTCGACGTAGTGGCTCATCTCGTTGACCGCTTCGCGCATCCGCCCGTCGATGATCTCGTCGCTGTCCTGGCCGCGATTGGTCAGGCGCTGGTGCAGGGCTTGCAGCGATGGCGGCAAAATGAAGATCGAACGCGCCTGCGGCATCAGCTTGCGCACTTGCTCGGCGCCCTGCCAGTCGATTTCCAGAATCAGGTCGTGG
The DNA here is from genome assembly GCF_044760045.1 of Pseudomonas sp. NPDC098747. Lineage (NCBI taxonomy): Bacteria > Pseudomonadati > Pseudomonadota > Gammaproteobacteria > Pseudomonadales > Pseudomonadaceae > Pseudomonas > Pseudomonas sp. NPDC098747. The sequence goes on from NZ_JBIWAL010000125.1 coordinate 991, forward strand.
CCTTCATCGAGGGTCTGTTGCAGATGGCTTTGCGAGGTGCCGTAGAAGTTGCCGAACACTTCGGCGCGTTCGAGGAAATCACCGTGTTCGCCCATCTTTACAAAGGCTTCGCGAGTCACGAAGTGATAGTTCACACCGTTCACTTCACCCGGGCGCATGGCGCGGGTGGTGTGGGAGATCGACACGCGAATCTCCGGATTGGCGTCGGTCAAAGCCTTGACCAGACTGCTTTTGCCCGCGCCCGATGGCGCGGAAATGATGTACAGGGTGCCGGTGCTGTGGGTCATGTCGGGGTTGCCTTACTCAATATTCTGCACTTGTTCGCGCATCTGCTCGATCAACACCTTGAGGTTGACGGCGGCTTGGGTGCTGCGCGGATCGAAGGCTTTGGAGCCCAGTGTGTTGGCTTCACGGTTGAGTTCCTGCATCAGGAAGTCGAGGCGCCGTCCAGCGGCACCGCCGGATTTGAGAACCCGGCGCACTTCTATGATATGGGTGCTCAGGCGATCCAGTTCTTCGGCCACATCGCTTTTTTGCGCAAGGATGACCATTTCCTGTTCCAGGCGCTGCGGATCCAGCTCGGCCTTCATGTCGGCAAAGCGGTCGAGGACCTTCTGGCGCTGGGTGGCGAGCATCTGCGGAACCAGTTCACGCAGGGTCACGACGTCTTCTTCGATGGAAGTCAGGCGATCATTGATCAGCCGTGCCAGCTCCGAGCCTTCACGCTCGCGGCCGGCCTTGAGTTCTTTCAGACCATGATTGAACAGTGCCAGCGCTTCGGCATTCAGTGCTTGCGGATCACTGGCGTCAGCGACCAGAACGCCAGGCCAGGCCAGCACTTCCAGCGGATTGAGCGCAGCAGGATTCTTGATCAGACCGGCAATCGTTTCAGCTGCGGCGACCAATTGCGCGGCGCGCTCGCGATCAACTTGCAGCGGTTTGCCGGTGCTTTCTTCAGTGAATCGCAGGGTGCATTCCAGTTTGCCCCGCGACAGGCCCTGGCGCAGTGCTTCGCGTACGGCGCCTTCAAGCTCGCGAAACGACTCCGGCAGACGCAGGTGCGGTTCCAGATAGCGACTGTTGACCGAGCGCAATTCCCAGCTCAGGGTGCCCTGTTCGCCGGCTTTTTCGACGCGGGCGAAGGCGGTCATGCTGTGCACCATGGCGGTGACCTCGCAATGCAGATCGGCGCGGAACCTGAGTTCCGCAGGCGCGATATCAATGAATTTAAGCCGACTGGCAGCAAAGGCGCAGGATTGTAGCGCAGTGCAGCGAATGCGCCCAAACACACGGTGTGACAAAGGGCTGCAGCCCGTCGGTAATAAGAGTTTGAGGGCCCTCGGTCGTCGGCGCGGATTTTTAACCAGTGCCCAGTGGCGGTGCACCGCTCTATAATGCTCGGCAGTTTTCCGTCCCCAGTACAGGTATCCCCTATGAAACGTCCAAGTGGTCGCGCTGCCGATCAGCTCCGCTCGATCCGCATTACCCGCAACTACACCAAACACGCCGAGGGATCCGTACTGGTCGAATTCGGTGATACCAAGGTCATCTGCACCGTCAGCGTCGAAAACGGCGTGCCGCGTTTCCTGAAAGGCCAGGGCCAGGGCTGGTTGACTGCCGAGTACGGCATGCTGCCGCGCGCCACCGGCGAGCGTAACCAGCGTGAAGCGAGTCGCGGCAAGCAAGGCGGCCGCACCCTGGAAATCCAGCGTCTGATCGGCCGTTCCCTGCGCGCTGCGCTGGACATGTCCAAGCTGGGCGACGTAACCCTGTACGTCGATTGCGACGTGATCCAGGCTGACGGTGGCACCCGCACTGCATCCATCACCGGCGCTATGGTTGCCCTCGTCGATGCGTTGAAGGTCATCAAGAAGCGCGGCGGCCTGAAAGGCGGCGACCCGCTCAAGCAAATGATCGGCGCTGTATCGGTGGGCATGTATCAAGGCGAGCCAGTGCTGGATCTGGACTATCTTGAAGACTCCGCCGCCGAGACCGACCTCAACGTGGTGATGACCAGCTCCGGTGGCTTCATCGAGGTGCAGGGCACCGCTGAAGGCGCGCCGTTCCAGCCTGAAGACCTGAACGCCATGCTGGAATTGGCCAAGAAAGGCATGAACGAAATCTTCGAACTGCAGACGGCCGCACTGGCAGACTGAGCAGGTTCATAACCCGCAAGGAGGACGCGATGAGTGACAAGCAAGAGCTGCTGCCCAAGCCGAGCCAAGAGGTTCGCCAGTGGGCGATGTTTTGTCACTTGTCCGCCTTGCTGGGGATCTGGATTCCTTTCGGCAACCTGATCGGGCCGCTGATTCTGTGGCAGATGAAGCGTGAGTCGGACCCGTTTATCGATGTGCAGGGCAAAGAGGCGCTGAATTTTCAGATCACCGTTGCGATTGCTTCGATGATTTGCTTCTTGCTGATGCTGTTGATTATCGGCTTCTTCCTGCTCGGTCTCGTGGCCATCGGGGCATTGGTGCTGACGATCATTGCGGGGGTAAAGGCTAACGAAGGCTTGCCTTATCGTTATCCCTTTACCTGGCGCTTGATCAAATAACCACCAATCAGCCACAAAAAAACCGACATCACTGTCGGTTTTTTTGTTTCTACGGTAAAGGCGCTTAAATGGTCAGCGTCCAGTCGTAGTCGACGATCAGCGGCGCGTGCTGCGAGAACCGAGGCTGACGTGGCAGGCGTGCACTACGCACGAAGCGGCGCAGGCCTGGAGTCAGGATCTGGTAATCGAAACGCCAGCCCAGATTGAGCATCTCGGCCTGTTCGTTATCCGGCCACCAGCTGTACTGGTCGCCTTCACGGCTGACTTCGCGCAGGGCATCGACATAACCCATGTTGCCGACAATCTCGTCCATCCAGGCGCGTTCTGGCGCCAGGAAGCCCGGGGATTGCTGGCTGTCGCGCCAGTTCTTGATGTCGAGCTTCTGCTGCGCGACGTACAGCGAGCCACAAGAAATGTCCTCGCGACGCGTGC
>NZ_JBIWAL010000126.1:0-3716 GCF_044760045.1 Pseudomonas sp. NPDC098747
GCAAGTCAGCCGCTCCCGAGATCATGCCCCTGACTGTCCAGCGCTGGCTAACCACCTTCGACAAGTCAGGCGGTCAACACACCCGCCTGCTGCCGATGGACAAGTGCATCATGAACACCGCTGAGTTCATCGATCACGTCTCTCACCTCAGCGAGCACGACATCCCTACCCCGCAGCTCCTGCAACTGACCATGAAGCTCATGAACCAGCTGGGAAAACGGAACCTGAACTTTACAGGCTTCGCGGTTTAGCCCCTTCCCCTGCCCGCGCCAACTGGTGCGGGCGCCCTCTCCGGCGTTCTGACGACCTATACAACCCCTTCTTCGTCCTGATCAACCTCAGCCAGTGGTGCCTGCGCCGGCGGCTCCACAAACGACCGGAACGCCTCGACCAACAACCCCCATGCATCGCATCCGTCAGCTGATTCCAGGAACGCCTGTACCTTGCCCAGGTGCTGCTCGAACAACTCCCGATCTTCCTCGCAGATAAAGCTCAGCATCTGCGGTGACTCCCGCCGTTTGAGCTCTTCATTCGCCAGGCGCCGAATCATTTCCATGTTGCTGATTGGAGAATCAATCGTCCGTTGTAACTGCTCCATAGCCTGCATCAGAGGGTGCATACCCATATCCTCACAAATTGACTTCACATTTAACCTGGCGGCGCTTGAGGATCTGCATGTTAATTTTTCGCTCCTACATTGTTGGTTGAAAAAATTAACATCCGACGACTCGGCGCCAAATTTTGTAACCCGCAAGGTCGAAAAAACAAAGGACGCCTAAGCGCCCCTTGTTGATTTCCCCCAACCTTACTGCTGCTCGGTGGACGGATTAACCCGCGACTGCACAAACCTCGACAATTCCATGAGGCTTGCGGCCAATCGCTTTTCCGGAAACTGCGCCTCGAACTCCGCGACCATCTGCATGAGCAATCCATCTGCTCCTGCAGGTGCCCTTCCTTGGGCCGCGTTCGACGCTTCCGGCTGTGCAGCTGGCGCGATCCGCCCATTAGCAAAGTCGATCAACGATTGAGGGTTCTGGAACAACAACTGCTGAACCTTCGGATCGTTGACCACCCTGATAAATTCCGGGCTGTTCGACAGCTGCACCAATTGGTTAATGTCCATCGAACACCTTACGCCTTGACGTTGACAGGGCTAGCAGTCTGCGCCCCGGTGGTGGTAGCGCCAGTGTTGCCCACGATCAAATTGGTGTTGGTCGCACGGGCAATCTGGTTGCACTCGGTCATGACGTGAACCAGCTGGCCCAGCACGTTGGCTTGAGCTTGCGCCTGAGCCTGCAGCTGGTTCTGGTTGTTAATCATGGTGATCTCGATGCCATGACGATCAGACGCACGCGAGGATGCGTGGCGCAGCTCGATCAGTTCGTTGTCCTTCGAGGTCAGCAGACGGTTCAGGTTGTCCCGGTCGATGCTGTTGATCAGGGCTCGAGTGCGGTCGCCATCGTTGTTGATCGCCTGCTTGATCTCGCAAGCGCTCTCAGAGACGTTCTGGTTAACGCCAGAGATGCCCGCAAGCGTCAGTGCCGAAGTCGCTTGCACGGTGTCCTTGGTGTTGGCGAACGCCTGCTGGATGCCCAGCGCCAGCGAACCCAGAGTACCCTGCAGACCGAGGGTCTGAGTCAGGGTGCTGTTTTCGATGGCCGCAGTCACCTGCGGAATCTGCGCCTGAATCTCACCCAGCTTGCTCAGGGTGGTTACGTCCACCAGGTTGCTTGGGGTTACGCAGCCTTCCCCTTCGCGGCCACCCAGACCGCCATTGCGCAGCAGAGCGCCAAGCACCAGTCCGGCGACCAGACCACCACCGCCCATGCCGCCACCGAAACCACCGCCCAGTTGTTGAAGATCAATACCTTGGCTCATCTCTTCACCTTCATGTTTGTGTTTGTGCGAATGCATTGGGGCGTGACCGTCCTGGTGCATTTCCGCTTGAGTTATTTCTTCATCAATCATCATTGCCTCCACGTGTTTGGTGTCGCGAATCCACGCGGCTCCGTTAAACGCACAATGAGTATTGAGCACAGGTACACAAACAGATACCGGTCGGAGGACCTCAGGTTCCTCTTCTGAGAGTTGAGCTTGGGGGGCATACACTAGAAAATAAAAACCCCGCACTTGGCGGGGTTCTGGATTTCTTCTTGAGCCTTACGCAGCATCGGCAATCGTTTTTTTACGCAGATCCTTAGGGGAAAAAACTTCTCCAAGAACGAATACCAGTCCTACGCCGCCAGCGGTTGCCATAGAAAGTTTCGAAGCCATCGCCAGATCGAACCAGGACGGGATGAAGATACCGCCGATCATGAGGATGAAAGGGACAATCGACGTGCCATTAAAAAGGGCATTTACGCAACACCCTGTGCTGACTGGCTGGCCGTGGTACCACTGCTGAACAATGCGAATCAAGATGCAGACGACGATGCCGATTAGTGAGTAGCCTTCACTATTCAAATGAAAATCAGAAGGAAGCATTCATTCACTCACACCAAGATAGACAGCTTCATGAGCACTGCCGCGCTGCCGGCTCCGATTACCGCTCCGATGATTTCAGGTGCGCCCGAGGCATTGGCACCTCCAAACGCATTGGTGACGATAAGGCCAAGCAAAGCGCCAGAAAGGATCAAGCGGGCAACCTTGAAGTAATTGATAGTCATGCCGATCTCCTTAATCCTTGACGCGACTGGTTTTATCCAATTTCGGATAACTGAAATATACCCTAGAACATAGGATTTAGTAAATTAAACCCCGGATTTGATACCTTGCTGCTCAGAGGACCTCAGGTTCCTCTCCAAACCGCTTGACCTCATAGGCATCAAAAAAATCACCCGCGTCAGTAACGCGGATGATGATTTTTCGGTCTGAGTTGATGGCTTTACGGATTGCCCTGGGCGTCATATGGACATATGACGCGGCTACTTTCTGCGAAACTTTTTCGGCGTATGCGGTCAGGCTCATTTCGATCATGACGATTACCAGATGGGAAGTTTTTCAGCTGGCCCAGCTTGCTTCCAGTGCGCGCTTCTCTGGCGTGCTGGTGGGGTGCGCGACACCGGACAGGCGCCGGTAGAGCCCCACAGCGCCGGAGATGACCTTGCGCTTGACGGTGGGCACCTCAAGCACCGTCATTGCCTCCAGCAGGATCTGGTCGCACGCGGAACGGGTCACCAGCTGAGGCTGGCCATCGACAGTGACGCTCAAGTACTCACAGACAATGTCGTGCACGACGGCTGCCTGCCCGTACGCCCCCCAAGGCGGAATCAACGACCAGAAAAGGCGCGGGACACTGGCGCCATCAGTGAGATAGCCCGCCGGCACATGCACCCATGCCGGGTATTCGTGGTGCTGGATGTAATACCGGAAGTCCTGCGTCACCCGCCAGTGATCGCCGCCGAGCGCCTTGCTCGCTTCGGCGTCGTATTGCACGCGCAGTGGCGCGCTGAAACGTGACATTCTGCTCATTACCAGGTGCGCCCCGTCGAGTACTGCGCCCATCTCACCGTTGAGGCTTGAATCTCCGAAAAATCGGCGGGCCGCTTTTCCGAAAAGCCAACGGTGATCGCGCCGATCAGGGTCGTCATTTCCGGTGGAATACCCACCGCGCACCCCCATACGACACCCGCACGCTTGATCGCATCCCTGATCGATGCGCGGGGCTCGAACTCCTCACAGAACTCCTTGCCCTTGATGAGTCGGGCAACGTGACT
>NZ_JBIWAL010000127.1:0-3204 GCF_044760045.1 Pseudomonas sp. NPDC098747
AAACATAAAGCAATCCACATTAACAAAAGAGAATCATCAAGATTACTTTCATGATACGTCACCCTCGGTTAGGGGAACACCATCGATGTCGACACCGAGCAAACTTGCAGAAGTCCGAATGCAGCGACTAAAACAAGCCACCTAGGATCACACTGATAGTCCGGGTACCAGCCCGGATGCCCCTGCTTGTCTCATTTCTTCAAAATAAGAGCCGCAGCTTATGGCTGCTGCTCTGGTTATAGCCATGACGCGGGTTGAAGCCCGCGCCACAGCCTCTACGGTGCAGCGGTTACAGCAGCTGAATCACACGCCGCTCGAAAGCAGCATGTTACGGATGTGACCGATGGCCTTAGTCGGGTTCAGGCCTTTCGGACATACGTTGACGCAGTTCATGATGCCCCGGCAGCGGAAAACACTGAACGGGTCATCCAGCGAAGCCAGACGTTCGGACGTCTTGGTGTCGCGGCTGTCTGCCAGGAAGCGATAAGCTTGCAGCAGTGCGGCCGGGCCCAGGAACTTGTCCGGGTTCCACCAGAAGGACGGGCAAGAGGTCGAGCAGCAAGCGCACAGAATGCACTCGTACAGACCGTCAAGCTTTTCACGCTCTTCAGGGGACTGCAGACGTTCGATGGCCGGAGCCGGCGTGTCGTTCTGCAGGAATGGCTTAACCTTCTCGTATTGCTTGTAGAAGATGCTCATATCGACAACCAGGTCACGGATAACCGGCAAACCTGGCAGCGGACGAACGATCAACTTGTTGCCTTTCACGACAGCGGACAGCGGCGTAATGCACGCCAGGCCGTTTTTGCCGTTGATGTTCATGCCGTCGGAACCGCAAACACCTTCACGGCAAGAGCGACGATAGGAGAAACCTTCGTCCTGCTCTTTGATCAGGGCCAGCACGTCCAGCACCATCAGGTATTTACCACAGGTATCGACCAGGAATTCCTGCATGAACGGCGCGGCGTCATGATCAGGGTTGTAACGATAAACGCTGACTTGGAACATGGCGGCCACCCTGATTAAGTCCGAATCTTAGGTTCAAAAGTCGGAACAGTCTTCGGCGAGAAGTTCACGGCACGCTTGGTCACGCGCTTGTCACCCGGGAAGTACAGGGAGTGGCACAGCCAATTTTCGTCATCACGGTCTTCAAAGTCTTCACGGGCGTGAGCGCCGCGGGACTCTTTACGAACTTCGGCCGCGATGGCAGTGGCTTCAGCGACTTCCAGCAGGTTTTGCAGTTCAAGCGCTTCGATACGTGCAGTGTTGAACGCCTGCGACTTATCGTTGATTTTCACGTTGGCGATACGGGTGCGCAGGTCTGCCAGTTGGGCAATACCTTTCTGCATGTATTCGCCGGTACGGAATACACCGAAGTAGTTCTGCATGCAGTTTTGCAGCTCGCGACGCAGCGTAGCGACATCTTCGCCTTCGGTGCGCTCGTTCAGAGCGGACAAACGCGACAGGGCAGCTTCGATGTCGGCGTCGGTGGCGTCATCGTATTCGATGCCATCAGTCAGCGCCTTCTCCAGGTGCAGGCCGGCAGCGCGGCCGAATACCACCAGGTCGAGCAGCGAGTTGCCGCCCAGGCGGTTGGCACCGTGAACCGATACGCAAGCCACTTCGCCCACTGCGAACAGACCATGAATGATCTCGTCCACGCCTTCAGCGTTCTGAGTGATCGCCTGGCCATGAATGTTGGTCGGAACACCGCCCATCATATAGTGGCAAGTCGGAACAACCGGAACCGGAGCAACAACCGGGTCAACGTGTGCGAAGGTCTTCGACAGTTCGCAGATGCCTGGCAGACGGCTGTGCAGCACTTCCTCGCCCAGGTGGTCGAGTTTGAGCAGTACGTGGTCGCCATTCGGACCGCAACCGTTACCAGCGATGATTTCCTTGACCATCGAGCGGGCAACAACGTCACGACCGGCAAGGTCTTTGGCGTTCGGAGCATAACGCTCCATGAAACGCTCGCCGTGCTTGTTGATCAGGTATCCACCTTCACCACGGCAACCTTCGGTAACCAGTACACCGGCGCCGGCGATGCCGGTCGGGTGGAACTGCCACATTTCGATGTCTTGTACTGGCACGCCAGCACGCAGAGCCATGCCGACGCCGTCACCGGTGTTGATCAGGGCATTGGTGGTGGAAGCGTAGATACGACCTGCACCGCCGGTTGCCAGAACAGTAGCCTTGGCGCGGATGTAGGTGGTTTCGCCGGTTTCGATGCAGATCGCGATCACACCGACGAACTCGCCTTGACCGTTCTTCACCAGATCAACAGCGTAGTACTCGTTCAGGAACGTGGTACCGGCTTTCAGGTTGGCCTGATAAAGGGTGTGCAGCAGCGCGTGACCGGTACGGTCGGAAGCGGCGCAAGTACGGGCAGCCTGCCCGCCTTTACCGTAATCCTTCGACTGGCCGCCGAACGGACGCTGGTAGATGCGGCCCTGTTCGGTACGCGAGAACGGCATACCCATGTGGTCCAGCTCGTAAACGGCAGCCGGGCCTTCCTGACACATGTATTCGATAGCGTCCTGGTCACCGATGTAGTCGGAGCCCTTGACGGTATCGTACATGTGCCAGCGCCAGTCATCGTTCGGATCGGCGGACGCGATTGCGCAGGTGATGCCACCCTGGGCCGATACAGTGTGCGAACGAGTCGGGAAAACCTTGGTGATCACCGCAGTCTTGTGACCGCCCTGTGCCAGTTGCAGCGCAGCGCGCATGCCAGCACCGCCACCACCAATAATGATGGCGTCGAAAGAAATCGTTGGAATGTTAGCCATGACTCAGATACCCCAGAGAATCTGCACACCCCAGACGAAGTAAGCGAACATCGCAACGCCGCATACTGCCTGGAAAAGGAAACGTACTGCGGTCGCGGACTTGCACAGCGCCATTGGCGTCAGGTAGTCGGTCGCGATGGTCCACATGCCGACCCAGGCGTGAGCGCCGAGGGCAACGAGGGCCAGCAGACTGAAGATACGCATCCCGTTGTGAGCGAACAGGCCGTGCCACTGGTCGTAGCCAATGCCCGGATTCGCTGCAAGGTATCCGATCAGGAAGATGAAATAAGCCGCGAGAACAACCGCAGACACACGTTGCGCCATCCAGTCATAGAGGCCCGAACGCGAAAGGTTCGTAACGCTGGTTACCATATCCAAACTCCTGCCAGAACGATCAGCACCACGGAAATGT
>NZ_JBIWAL010000128.1:0-3130 GCF_044760045.1 Pseudomonas sp. NPDC098747
CTTCGCCCGATCAACTCTTGTCTACAGGAGCACTCACGACAGAGGATGTCGCCGAGTGTGCACGTCACACACCGTACCGGGCGGCTGACGTGCTCCGTGGTCTGGGCAAGACTCCGGCCTCTTTGGAACCACCGCGCGTCCTGCCACAGCGGCACGCCCTCGCGCCTGTGCACGTGACTGCCGCGACTGCTTCGCCTGCATGGCAACAGGCACGCGATGAGTACCACGGCCATCTGTTTGGCTGCCCCCTGTGTTACGCCTCAAAAAAACGCCATTGCCCAGCTGGTGCTGCCTTACGCGCTGCTTACGATTTAATCCCGATGGAGCTCCGCCCTTGAGTACCTCCGACGACGCCGCCACCGAACTCAAACGCCAACAAGACAAGGCGCTGGCGCAAATCAAAGCCAAGATATCGATAGCGCCGGACGCCTTGAGCGCTGCCGTGCTGGAGAAATGGACCACCGTCACTAACCCGCCGTTTAAAGAGTTGTCCGCCGAGCTGCGCGAGCAGAACAACGCAATGCGCGGTGGCGATCTGAGCCGCGTGGAAGACATGTTGCTGGCGCAAGCGCACACGCTCGATGGCTTGTTTGCCGCACTGGCGACAAGGGCGGCGAAAGCCCCCTCGGTCGTGGTACTGGAGGTATATTTACGGCTGGCGCTCAAAGCCCAGAGTCAAAGCCGCGCCACCTTGCAAACACTGGGCGAACTCAAGGCCCCCAAGCAGGTGGCCTTTGTCGGTCAAGCGAACATCGGCCATCAGGTGCAGGTGAACAACGGCGCGCCCGGCAACAGCGGCACCAGCGCCAACACCAACACCGCCCCGGCATCAAATACACCGCGCCCGCGCACGCGGAAAAATAAAACCGCGCAGAACAAAGTATTGGAGGCAGACCATGAGCAACGGCTGGACGCCCGAACGCCGGGCACGGCAAGCGGCGATGATTCAGCGCTGGCAACCGTGGCAACACAGCACCGGCCCCAAAAGCGACGAGGGAAAAGCTGTGGTGGCGCGTAATGCCGATCAGGGCGCAGTTCGCGCACTGTTACGCAGCATGGCCCGAGAACTGCGCGAGCAACACAAGGCCCATCGCGAGCTGGCCCAGCGGCTTGTCGAACCGTCGTTAAGTGAGCCGGACACTGAACCGCCACCGTGACCAAGAAAGAGGGCGGGTCCTCCCGAGGGGGTGGCCCTAGGGGGTAATTCGGGCCCCGTTCCATGTGTACATGTGACCCTTTTTCGGTGGTTGGTTGTTGTTTTTGTCGTCGCGCCCCAATTACCCCGCCGTCAGGCTGAATGCCTTGTATAACGAGGGTTGCCGCCTTATGACCTACTTGACCGGCAGCGAGCCAATGCACAACTTCGAGTGAACGGACGAACGACCTACACCAACCCACCGGAGCGTCGACAGTAGCGATGATGATCGAGGCCGCCGCAGCCGCGTGCGGGGAGGATCGAATTTCCAAAGCACGCCGGGGACCCTGACGATGCCCAAAGGTTACGGGCCCTCGGACTCGCGTGATTTCGTTAGCGGCAGCCCTCAAACATTGGTTAACTGGTTAACTAATTTCACCATAAAAATCGCTGAAGGCCGCGCAGGCCGTGGTCTGTAGCCCGGTTAACCGATGAGTTAACCGGGTTAACCAATGTTTACCGTAAAAGTCGCTGGAAGCCCCGTAGTACGTGGCCTGTAGCCCGGTTAACCAAGGCGCTATTCTAGAAGTTAACTAAGGAGTTGGCTGGTTAACTGGTCTGAGAGGCAGGCGGGCTAAGGCCTGTAGCCGATTTTCTAGTGAGTTTACCCGGTTAACTCTGCTGACCGTAAAAATCGCTGTAAGCCCCGTAATCCGTGGCCTGCAGCCGGGTTAACCGATGAGTTAACCGACTCATTTACTCGGTTAACTGGTTAACTGGTTAACTCGGCAGGTTAACCGGGCTGAAAGCCAAGCAGGCTGCGGCTTGTAGCCGTTTTTCAGGGCTTTTTTTCAAGAAGTTAACTCCGTCGTGTCACTGAAAACTCAGCTGTTTTTCGAGCAAACTCGAACGTTTTTTGGAAAAACTCAACCGGTTCACCGCTTCGAAGGGGCCGATTGAGGTTAGGAAAGGTCTCGCGACCAGCCAGAATCGGATCGTCAAAGGGGCCGCCAACGCACTGGTGTGAAACAGGGGGTTCCAGTGCAAGCGGCGAACGCGCGCCCTGCGCACCTCGTGTGCCCGCATAACCTTGAGCAGTGGGCGCAGGACGCTGGGCAGTTGGAAACCCCGGCGCTAATTGTTGCCGATGGCGCAACCAAGACGACGCCGGGGCGGTAATACCACAACCCCCTCTCCGGTCGGCGAGTTGCGCGGTAGAAACGGCCACAGTTGGGCGGATGGACCATACTTAGCGACGGTCGAATCACTGATGCCTGATAGAGGAATACAGACCATGTCGTTGGCAAAACCGATAATTGATCCGCAATACGCCGTCGAGGTAGCCGACACACTCAATGACTGGTTGCCCTTTCTTCACACGCGACACGGACCGCTTCGCTGGAACTAGGGATCTCACAAGACAGGTTCGCCCAGATGTCAGCCCTGAGCTGGAACGCAGCATGCTACGTGAACAGTATCGGGAGTGGGTCGAGGCCGAAGGTGACATCCGTTCGGTGGGGCAAGAGGTGCCATCCTCATGATTTGGCCGCGCGCGGAAATACGCAGGAGCCGTTCCGAGTGACGCCGGGGCCCCTGCGCATTTCGAAAGGGTACGGGGCAAAGAACCCGCGCGGTCGTGTCAGTGACGGGTTGGCTGGCTTATTGAAATTTCAATCATTGAAATTCGATTGAAATGTAAGAGCGCGACCGTTCGACTCGCCGCCGTGTAATCCACACGGTTCACTCACCCCGTCGAGGGAGTCAGCAGGTCATCGAGGGCAGCTAATGAACGATGGGCACGCATAGGCGTGTGACTGGCTTCACAAATTCCAACACGCTGCGCAAGGCTCTATCAAAGGGCCTGCACGGCCAGCCGGTCACGACTATGCTGTTGGCTCAGTGGTGCATTTTTGTTTTTCGTCGCGGAGAATAAAACCATGAGCCTGCCCATCCCTGTGTATTCCACTTACCAAATTTCGAGGGCAGCGGATGCCT
>NZ_JBIWAL010000129.1:0-2917 GCF_044760045.1 Pseudomonas sp. NPDC098747
AATAATACGCCAACCACCAACAACTACAAACACAATAAAACAAATACCAAACAAAAAACTCATCCAATCATGCAGATGAAGAGAAGTCTTGTCAAGGGCACTTGAATCGTTCCGCTAAGTGGTAGGTATAAAGAGGCGGGATATTTATTTCCGGCGCTTGACCTGTAAACTCGCGAGCTTTGGCTCTGTGCTGCTGCGGCGCGGAGTATCGCACAAGTAGGCGCTTTATTCGCCTGCTGTTTATCGACAGGCACACATTCCTTCAATGAATCTGCTCAAATCGTTGGCCGCCGTCAGCTCTATCACGATGATTTCCCGGGTTCTCGGGTTTGTTCGCGATACCTTGATTGCTCGTACATTCGGCGCCGGAATGGCGACGGATGCCTTCTTTATCGCCTTCAAATTGCCCAATCTGCTGAGGCGGATCTTCGCCGAGGGGGCTTTTTCCCAGGCATTCGTACCGATTCTTGCGGAATACAAAAGCCAGCAGGGCGAAGAGGCCACCCGCACTTTTATCGCGTATGTGTCGGGTTTGCTGACGCTGGTACTGGCGCTGGTCACCGCGTTGGGGATGATCGCCGCGCCGTGGGTCATCTGGGCCACCGCTCCCGGTTTCACCGATACGCCGGAAAAATTCCAGCTCACCTCTGACCTCTTGCGAGTGACCTTTCCTTATATATTGCTGATCTCGCTATCCTCGCTGGCCGGTGCGATCCTCAATACTTGGAACCGCTTTTCGGTGCCGGCGTTCGTGCCGACCCTGCTCAACGTCAGCATGATCGTGTTTTCGCTGTTCCTCACACCGTACTTCGATCCGCCGGTCATGGCGCTCGGCTGGGCGGTGTTGGTCGGTGGTCTGGCGCAGTTGCTGTTTCAACTGCCGCACCTGAAAAAGATCGGCATGCTGGTGCTGCCACGGCTGAATCTACGTGATACCGGCGTGTGGCGGGTGATGAAGCAGATGCTGCCTGCGATTCTGGGCGTGTCGGTCAGCCAGATTTCGCTGATCATCAACACCATCTTCGCCTCGTTTCTGGTCGCAGGCTCGGTGTCCTGGATGTATTACGCCGACCGCTTGATGGAATTGCCATCGGGGGTGCTGGGTGTAGCGCTGGGCACGATTCTTTTGCCGACGTTGGCGAAAACCTACGCCAGCAAGGATCGCCACGAATATTCGCGAATTCTCGACTGGGGCCTGCGCCTGTGCTTTGTGCTGGTGCTGCCGTGCTCTTTGGCGCTGGGGATCCTCGCCGAGCCATTGACCGTTTCGCTGTTCCAGTACGGTCAATTCAGTGGCTTTGATGCCGAAATGACTCAGCGCGCGTTGGTTGCCTATTCTGTCGGCCTGCTCGGGATTATCGTGATCAAAGTGCTCGCGCCGGGCTTTTATGCGCAACAGAACATCCGTACCCCGGTAAAAATCGCAATTTTCACCTTGGTCGTCACCCAGCTATTCAACCTGGTATTGGTGGGTCCGCTGGCCCATGCGGGGCTGGCCTTGGCGATTAGTGCCGGTGCGTGCCTCAACGCCGGGCTGCTGTTCTATCAATTGCGCAAACAGCAGATGTACCAGCCGCAACCGGGCTGGGCCAAGTTCGGTTTCAAACTCGTCGTGGCAGTGGCGGTGATGTCGGTGGTGCTGCTGATCGGCATGCATTTCATGCCGGCGTGGGATCAAGGCCACATGCTTGAGCGCTTCCTGCGTCTGGGCGCATTGGTGGCGGCGGGCGTGGTTGCGTATTTCGGTATGTTACTGCTGCTCGGTTTCCGTCTGCGCGACTTCAATCGCAAGGCCTTGAGCTGAGGTTTTACCCTTTATGGATGGGCGCGGGCCGGCAGTTTTGTCGGCTGGATCACTTTGCGTTACGGTGTTGCCTGTCGTCGACCGTCGGGTGTGGTTATAATCGACCACTTTATGAGCAAGAAGCGCGTTATGCAGCTGGTTCGAGGCCTCCACAACTTGCGCCCCCAGCATCGGGGCTGCGTCGCCACTATTGGCAACTTTGACGGTGTTCACCGTGGTCACCAGGCCATCCTGGCCCGACTGCGTGAGCGTGCGCTCGAGTTGGGCGTACCCAGCTGCGTGGTGATTTTCGAGCCGCAGCCGCGGGAATTCTTCGCTCCGGAAACGGCGCCGGCACGACTGGCCCGGTTGCGCGACAAGCTGCAACTGCTGGCTGCCGAAGGTGTAGACCGGGTCTTGTGCCTGGCCTTCAACCAGCGTCTGAGCAAGCTCAGCGCCAGTGAATTCGTCGACACCATTCTGGTGGACGGGCTCGGCGTGCAGCATCTGGAGGTCGGTGACGATTTCCGTTTTGGCTGCGACCGCCTCGGCGATTTCGATTTCCTGTTGCAGGCCGGGCAGGTTCACGGTTTTACCGTCGAAGCGGCGCAAACCGTCGAGCTGGATGGCATTCGTATCAGCAGCACTCAGGTGCGCAACGCGTTGGCCGCCGCCGATTTTGCCTTGGCCGAACGTTTGCTCGGCCGCCCATACCGCATCGCCGGTCGTGTGCTGCATGGCCAGAAGCTGGCCCGGCAATTGGGTACGCCCACTGCCAACATTCAACTCAAGCGTCGTCGCGTGCCGTTCACCGGGGTGTATCTGGTGGATGTCGATATCGACGGCAAGACCTGGCCCGGTGTCGCCAATATTGGCGTACGGCCCACGGTGCAAGGTGATGGCAAGGCCCACCTTGAAGTCCATCTTTTAGATTTTGCCGGCGATCTGTATGACCGGCGTTTGACGGTGGTTTTCCACCAGAAGCTGCGTGAAGAGCAGCGTTTTGCCTCTCTGGAGGCACTGAAAACGGCGATCAATGCGGATGTCGCCACCGCCCGTGCACTAGCCGCACCTAGCGCCCATCGCTAATGAAGAGCCTTAAATGACCGACTATAAAGCCACGCTAAACCTTCC
>NZ_JBIWAL010000130.1:0-2693 GCF_044760045.1 Pseudomonas sp. NPDC098747
CGATGGTAGTGTGGGGTTTCCCCATGTGAGAGTAGGTCATCGTCAAGATTAAATTCCGAAACCCCAATTGCGAAAGCAGTTGGGGTTTTGTTTTGTCCGCAGGAAATGTGTCTGCTTGATTTCTATGCAACTGCCCGGGGCATGGCTATTATTCGAGCCTCATTGTGAGGCGAGACCTGCATGTTGACGTTGTTGAATCTTCTGAAGGATGGCCGATTCCATTCTGGTCAGGACCTTGGCGCTGCCCTGGGAATTAGTCGAAGTGCGGTATGGAAGCAGCTTCAGCACCTTGAAGCTGAGCTTGGACTGTCCATCCACAAAGTTCGGGGGCGTGGCTATCAGTTGGCTGCTCCACTGGCGTTGCTCGATCCTCTTAAGTTTGGGGGAATGAAGGCAGTCTGGCCAGTCACAGTCCTGGACTCTACCGACTCCACTAACGCTGAGGCATTGCGCGGCATCGGCTTGGGGCAGCCCGCTCCATTTTTGGTGCTTGCCGAGCGACAAACTTCCGGGCGCGGGCGCAGGGGGCGCAAGTGGGTTAGTCCGTTTGCCGAAAACCTTTATTACAGTCTCGTTCTGCGGATTGATGGAGGTATGCGCCAGCTTGAGGGGCTGAGTCTTGTTGTTGGGCTGGCAGTCTTGCAAACCCTACGAAAGCTGGGAGTGTCTGGCGTTGGCTTGAAGTGGCCCAACGATGTTCTGGTGGGCAGCAAGAAAATCGCCGGCATTCTGCTAGAGCTCGTTGGGGATCCGGCTGATGTCTGCCATGTGGTCCTGGGTATAGGTATTAACGTGAATATGCAGCTTGCCGAAGAGGTTGATCAGCAATGGACGTCCATGCGGCTTGAGTCTGGTAAAAGCTATGATCGCAATGTTCTCGCAGCTGAGTTGAGCGAGCAGTTGCAGGCATACATACAGCGTCAACAAACGGGTGGTTTCTCAGTTCTCCAGGCAGAGTGGGAAGAAAATCATTTGTGGCAGGAGCGATCGGTATCCTTGATTGCAGGTGTCAGTCAAATAGATGGAGTAGTGCTCGGAATTGATAACCAAGGTGCGCTGCGGTTAAAGGTGAATGGCGTGGAAAAGGTCTTTAGCGGTGGCGAGCTCAGTCTGAGGTTGCGTGATGATTCTTGAGCTCGACTGCGGAAACAGCTTTATAAAATGGCGAGTTCTGAATAGAGCTGAGGCTGTTGCTTTTGTCGCGGAGGGCGTGGTTGATTCTGACCTGGCGCTTTGCGAAGGCCTGCGCGCGGTTAGTGGGCTGTCGCTAACCAGGTGTCGCCTAGTGAGTGTTCGCACTGCCGCGGAAACGGACACCTTAATTGAAATGCTCGAGCGAGACTTCGATGTTTCGGTCGTCTGTGCGAAACCTGCTCGTGAAATGTCTGGTGTAAGAAACGGTTATGAAGATTACGAGCGTCTAGGTCTAGATCGCTGGTTGGCGATGCTTGGTGGCTTTCATCTGGCTAAAGGCCCATGTCTCGTTCTGGATTTTGGCACGGCTGTGACGGCCGACTTTATCGCGATAGATGGGGGGCATCTTGGTGGCTTCATTTGTCCTGGTATGCCGTTGATGCGCAATCAGTTGCGCACCCATACTCGAAAAATTCGCTATGACGACCTTGCCGCTGAGCGTGCGTTAACAAGCCAGGCTCCGGGGCGAAGTACTGTTGAGGCGGTGGAGCGTGGATGCTCGCTTATGTTGAAGGGGTTCGTGCTTACCCAGCTGGAAATGGCGCGATCCTATTGGGGGGAGGGCTTTACTGTGTTTATTACAGGTGGCGATGCGGATCTGGTTGCAGACGTGGCGCCTGGAGCCAGGTTTGTTCCCGATCTGGTATTCGTAGGTTTGGCTGTGGCATGTCCTTTGTCTTGAGGTATGTATGCGTTGGTTGTTCCTGCTGCTTCTTGTTCTCAATGTTTTCTATTACGTCTGGCATCAACAGGAAGCTCCATTGCGGGCAAAGGATGTAACACCGCTGAGTTTGTATAAAGGTTCGCAGCAGGATATTCGCCTTCTGAGTGAAGGTGGAGGGGCTTCCGGGGAGAGATCTGGTCCGCAGCGAACTGAAAGTCAGTGCCTTTATTTGGGTGGTTTTACTCGTCAGGAGATGGCTGTGGCGCTGGGGCTGCGTTTGAATCAAATGGACATCAAGGCTCAGCCATCGCTTGATGGTGCTCCTGCGTTGGGTTTTTGGTTGCGTATCGCACCTGAAAGCCAGCGATTGTTGGGTGATGCGCAGTTGGAAAACCTTTCCAATGAATTCAATGAGTTAAAACATAAAATAATGCGGTGCGGGGGGGTTGCACCTGCTGAATAGTTTGCATAGAATGGCGCCCGCTCCGCAGTGAAGACCTTTAAAGGTTGGTGCTGTAGTGTGATGTCAAAGCAGCTAACCTCAGGTTTTAAATGAGAAAAATGCTTGACAAGGGTTTGGCATAGTATAGAATGCCGGCCTGATTAGGAGGGGTTCCCGAGCGGCCAAAGGGATCAGACTGTAAATCTGACGTCTACGACTTCGAAGGTTCGAATCCTTCTCCCTCCACCAGATTTTAGCGTGAGCTGCAAGCTCTGCGGGTATAGTTTAGTGGTAGAACCTCAGCCTTCCTTGCTGATGTTGCGTGTTCGTTTGAGGGTAGTGTATGGAATTTTTGTGTTTGTGCTTGTTGTTTTGGTTTTTTTGCTTATTTTT
>NZ_JBIWAL010000131.1:0-2657 GCF_044760045.1 Pseudomonas sp. NPDC098747
TACCGATGCCGGTTGTAATGCAGGCCGCTTTCTTCATCGAAATACTGCCCCTGAAAGCGCAGCGGCTGGTCCAGGTATTCCTCGCCGGCCAGGGTGATCGCGGCGACTTTGCCGTAGGCGTCGTATTGCGCCGACCAGACGATTTCGCCGCTGTAGTCGGTGAGTTCTTGTGGGGTGCCGAGGTGGTCGAGTTGGTAGTAGAACGGGCAGGCCTTTTTGGGGCCTTTGCCGTCGAGCAGCGCCAGCGGGCGGAAGGTGCCGGGTTCGTACACGTAGCTGCGGTGCTGGGTTTGGCTGCTTTCGGCGACGAGGTGGTCGCCTTGCCAGAAGAACTCGGTTTTTTCGCCGTCGACGGTTTTGCTGATGCGCCGGCCGAAGGCGTCGTACTGGTAGGTCGCGGTTTTGCCGTCGGGGCGGGTCAGGCCGATGAGGCGGTGTTGGCAGTCGTAGCGGTATTCGGTGACGAGTTTTTGGGCAGTGCCACGGCGTTCGCGGATCAGGTTGCCGAAGGCATCGTAGTCGTAGTGGCGATCGCCCTGCATCAGCAGGCGGTTGCCCTTGATGTGTGTGGGGCCGGGACGGTCCTGCATGAGCAGGTTGCCGGCCGGGTCGTGGGCGAAGGATTCCGGCAGTTCGTCGCGCGAGTGGCGCACGCGGATCAGGCGATTGAGGGCGTCGTAGCCGTAAGTGCGCTGGCCGTGGCGGGTGTCGGCGATGTGTTCCAGATTGCCGTTGGCGCTGTAGGCATAATCGCGGCGGTACAACGAATCGTGCTGATGGCCTACGGCATGGGCGAGCAATCGGCCCTGATCGTCGTAGGCATATTCGCTGAGCAGCAAACCTTGCTGACGTTGTTGTTCGCGACCCGACTGATAGACGTGTTGCGTCAACGGCGCGCCGTTGAGGTGGATCGCCGTGAGCGCGCCGCCCTTGGCGTACTGATAATCGAGCTTGCTGTTGTCCGGCAGGCGCATGCGTTTGAGCTGGCCGCAAGCGTCGTAGGCGTAACGCAGCGTGCCCCAGCCCTGATGCTCGGTGATCAGCCGGTCCAGCAGGTCGTATTCGAACGCCAGCGGATGTTTCTGGCCGTCATCAACGCCGACCAAACGACCGAGGCGGTCGTACTGATAGATAACCTTGATCCCGTCAGGCAACGTCTTGATCAGCAGACGCCCGGCCGCATCGCGCTCGTAGGCCGTGACCAACACCGAGCCGTCATCCCCGAACTCGGTCTTTTCCAGCAGATGCCCATTGAGGTCATAGGCATACGCTGTACGCCGCCCATCGAAACCGGTTTCCTGTCGGATCAGTCCGGTCGGCGTGTAGTCCAGACGGTACTTTTCGCCGGACTCGTTCTCGATTTCGGTGAGCAGCAGTTGCGCATGGTCGTAGCGGTACTGCACCCGCGTACCGTCGGGGTTGATCCGCCGCGAAACCAGATGCAGGTCGTCGTCATACTCAAAACGGGTGATGCGCCCGAGTTCGTCGCGTTCGGCGGTGACCTGGTTGTAGGCGCCGTAGCTGTAGGCGCGGGTGGCGCCCGTAGGAGAAGTCGTCTGGATCAGTCGGCCAACGGCGTCCCAGTGCTGACGCGTGATCGCACCGTGTTCGTCCTGCGTTGTGCTCCGCCGCCCCTGCACATCGTAGGAAAAGCGCCGCACGCCGCCATCGGGCAGGGTTTCTTCAACCAACTGACCGAGGGTGTTCCAGACAAAAACGTGTCGACTGGTGTCCGGATAACGGATCGACAACAACTGCCCGCGGGCGTCGTAGTGGTAATGGGAAACCTGACCCTCAGGATCGACCGCCTCAGTGACATCGCCCTGAGCATTGCGCCGCCAGGTCCATACCGCGTCGCCACGGGAACGGCTGTGCAGGAAACCGTTGCGGTATTCGTAGGACGTTGGTTCATCGTCGGGAGGAAGCAGCGCGATCAGGCGTCCGACATCGTCGTAGCGGTATTCGGTGACCGCGCCTAAAGGATCCTGCTCGGCGACCAAGCGGCCCGCAGAATCGTAGGCCTTGAGGTGTTCGCCGCCATCGGCCTCGACCTTGCGCACCAGCCGTGCGCGGTCATCGTGAACGTAGGTTTCTTCAGTGCCATCGACGTAATGCACGACGACACTGCCGTCGTCCTTCCAGGCGTAACGCGTGTCCATCTGCGAGAACGACGCCCAGTGCCTGACGCAACGCGCCGATTTGCCTGACCGTTCCCACTCCCAGAAAAAACTCGCGCCCCCGGTGAGTTGTCGCTGGAGGATGACGTGCAGATCGTCGTAGTCGTAACGCTCGCTTTCGCCAACCGCGTTACGGGCCTCGACCAGATGCTGATAGGCGTCGTACACATAACTGACGAGGGTCTGTTCGGTGTGCCAAGGCTCAGCAAAGTTTTGAGCCGAGTCGAAGCGCTGGTAATCAACCGCAATCAGATGCGCCCGGTCATAGCGCAACAACAGCGACCGGCCAGCGCCATTGTCCAAACGCTGGATACGATCCTGCCGATCCCGAACAATGCGCAGACGATTGCCATACGCATCGCTGATCGCCGTCAGCCGCCCCGTCCGAAAGTGATAAAACTGCGCCGCATCCCCCGCCAGTGCGAGGACCAGTTCCTCCGGTTCATCCCCCAGAAAAATCGCCGCCCGCGACAGGCTGTT
>NZ_JBIWAL010000132.1:0-1616 GCF_044760045.1 Pseudomonas sp. NPDC098747
CCGACCGGTGTGTTCACCGACAAGACTCACTCCGAGCGCTACAACCGCAAGTGGGACATGCAGTTCTCGCCGCGCATCTGCCCTGGCTGCTCGAGCGGTTGCAACATTTCCCCGGGCGAGCGCTACGGTGAATTGCGTCGCATCGAAAACCGTTTCAACGGTTCGGTGAACCAATACTTCCTGTGCGACCGTGGCCGTTTCGGTTATGGCTACGTCAACCGCACCGACCGTCCACGTCAGCCGCTGCTGGCCGACGGCACCAAGCTGAGCCTCGACGCTGCGCTGGATAAAGCGGCTGACCTGCTTCGCGGTCGCAACATCGTCGGTATCGGTTCGCCGCGTGCCAGCCTCGAAAGCAACTACGCGTTGCGTGAACTGGTGGGCGCCGAGCACTTCTACTCGGGTATCGAAGCGTCCGAACTGGAGCGCATCCGTCTGGTCCTGCAAGTGCTCAATGACAGCCCATTGCCAGTGCCGAACATGCGCGACATCGAAGACCACGACGCCATCTTCGTGCTCGGTGAAGACCTGACCCAGACCGCCGCCCGTATGGCGCTGTCGCTGCGTCAATCGGTCAAGGGCAAGGCTGAAGAAATGGCCGACGCCATGCGCGTTCAGCCGTGGCTCGACGCCGCCGTGAAGAACATCGGTCAGCACGCGCTGAACCCGCTGTTCATCGCCAGCCTGGCTGAAACGAAGCTCGACGACATCGCCGAAGAATGCGTTCACGCCGCTCCGGACGATCTGGCGCGCATCGGTTTTGCTGTGGCTCACGCTCTGGACGCCAGCGCACCGGCCGTTGAAGGCCTGGACGCTGAAGCACTGGAACTGGCCAAGCGCATTGCCGACGCCCTGCTCGCCGCCAAGCGCCCGCTGATCATTGCCGGTACTTCGCTGGGCTCCAAAGCGCTGATCGAAGCCGCGGCGAACATCGCCAAAGCCCTGAAGCTGCGCGAGAAGAACGGTTCCATCAGCCTGATCGTGCCGGAGGCCAACAGCCTCGGTCTGGCCATGCTCGGTGGCGAATCGGTTGACGCTGCGCTGCAAGCAGTGATCGATGGCAAGGCCGACGCTATCGTCGTGCTGGAAAACGATCTTTACACCCGCACCGCCAAAGACAAGGTCGATGCTGCGCTGAACGCCGCGAAAGTGGTGATCGTTGCTGACCATCAGAAGACCGCTACCAGTGATCGCGCGCAACTGGTTCTGCCAGCTGCCAGCTTCGCTGAAGGCGACGGTACTTTGGTTAGCCAGGAAGGTCGCGCCCAGCGCTTCTTCCAGGTTTTCGATCCGCAATACCTCGACGCAAGCATTCTGGTGCACGAAGGCTGGCGCTGGCTGCACGCCCTGCGTGCCACCTTGCTGAATCAGCCGATCGACTGGACGCAACTCGACCACGTCACCGCTGCCGTTGCTTCGAGCACCGAGCAACTGGCGCGTATCGTCGACGCTGCACCGTCCGCCGCGTTCCGCATCAAGGGTCTGAAACTGGCGCGTGAGCCGCTGCGTTATTCCGGTCGCACCGCGATGCGCGCCGACATCAGCGTTCACGAACCACGCACCCCGCAAGACAAAGACACCGCGTTCGCCTTCTCCATGGAAGGTTACTCGGGCTC
>NZ_JBIWAL010000132.1:1626-2501 GCF_044760045.1 Pseudomonas sp. NPDC098747
GGCTCTGCCGAACCGCGTCAGCAAGTGCCGTTTGCCTGGTCGCCGGGCTGGAACTCGCCGCAAGCCTGGAACAAGTTCCAGGACGAAGTCGGTGGTCACATCCGCGCTGGCGATCCGGGCACCCGCCTGATCGAAAGCACGGGCGATTCGCTGAACTGGTTCGCTGCCGCGCCACGTGCGTTCAACCCGACGCCGGGTACCTGGCAAGCGGTGCCGTTCTTCCACTTGTTCGGCAGCGAAGAAAACTCTTCGAAAGCCGCTCCGGTTCAGGAACGCATTCCTGCCGCTTACGTCGCACTGGCCAAATCCGAAGCGGATCGCCTGGGCGTCAACGAAGGTGCACTGCTGAGCCTGAACGTGGCCGGCCAGACCCTGCGTCTGCCGCTGCGCATCAATGAAGAACTGGGCGCAGGTCTGGTGGCATTGCCTGCGGGCATCGCCGGCATTCCACCGGCATTCGCCGGCGTATCCGTCGACGGTCTGCAGGAGGCAGCGCAATGACCTGGTTCACCCCTGAAGTGATCGATGTGATCCTGACGGTCGTCAAAGCCATCGTGATTCTGCTGGCCGTTGTGGTCGCGGGCGCGTTGCTCAGCTTTGTCGAACGTCGCCTGCTGGGTTGGTGGCAGGACCGTTACGGTCCGAACCGCGTTGGCCCGTTTGGTATGTTCCAGATCGCCGCCGACATGCTGAAGATGTTCTTCAAGGAAGACTGGACGCCACCGTTTGCCGACAAGGTGATCTTCACCCTGGCACCGGTCGTGGCCATGTCGGCCTTGCTGATTGCGTTCGCGATCATCCCGATCACCCCGACCTGGGGCGTGGCGGATCTGAACATCGGCCTGCTGTTCTTCTTCGCCATGGCCGGTCTGTAG
>NZ_JBIWAL010000133.1:0-1896 GCF_044760045.1 Pseudomonas sp. NPDC098747
GACGGTATCTTCGTCAAAGCCGTCGAAGATGAGCATTTCTTCCAACGGTACGTAGGCAATCTCTTCCAGGCTGGTGAAGCCTTCAACTACCCGCACCTGCGCCAGGTCTTCGTCGACTTCCAGCTCGTCGATGAAGTTGCGCAGGATGTCGCCGGTTTCTGCTTGCTGCTTAGCCTGGATGTCCGATTCGGTCATCACGTTCAGGGTCCAGCCAGTCAATTGGCTTGCCAGACGCACGTTCTGACCACCACGACCGATGGCCTGAGCCAGATTGTCTGCGCCAACGGCGATGTCCATTGCGTGGGCATCTTCGTCAACGATAATTGCCGCAACCTCGGCCGGGGACATGGCGTTGATCACGAACTGTGCCGGGTTGTCGTCCCACAGGACGATATCAACACGCTCACCGCCCAACTCACCCGACACTGCCTGGACGCGCGAACCGCGCATACCAATGCAAGCGCCCTGCGGGTCGATGCGTTTGTCCTTGGAGCGGACGGCGATCTTGGCGCGCGAACCCGGGTCACGGGACGCAGCCATTACTTCGATCAGGCCTTCAGCGATTTCCGGCACTTCGATGCGGAACAGCTCGATCAGCATTTCCGGCGCGGTACGCGACAGGATCAGCTGCGGGCCGCGGTTCTCGGTGCGGATTTCCTTGAGCAGCGCACGCAGACGCACGCCGACACGGAAGGTTTCGCGAGAAATGATGTCTTCACGGGCCAGCAACGCCTCGGCGTTGTTGCCCAGATCAACGATCACGTTGTCGCGAGTCACTTTCTTCACGGTGCCGGAGATGATTTCTCCCAGGCGCTCGCGATAAGCGTCGACCACTTGAGCGCGCTCGGCTTCACGCACTTTCTGCACGATGACTTGCTTGGCAGTCTGTGCAGCAATGCGGCCGAACTCGATGGAGTCGATTTTTTCTTCAACGACGTCGCCAACGTTGGCACCAGGATGCGTTTCGGCAACCTTGCTCGGCCAGGTTTCGATAGCCGGATCGTCCAGATCATTCTCTTCGACGACCGTCCAGCGACGGAAAGTTTCGTATGCCCCGGTGTGGCGGTTAATTTCCACACGCAGGTCAACTTCGTCTTCAAAACGCTTTTTGGTAGCAGTGGCCAGAGCCAGCTCCAGCGCTTCAAAAATTACGCTTGCCGGTACGCCCTTTTCATTGGATACCGACTCAACAACCAGCAGTACTTCTGTGCTCCTCGT
The DNA here is from genome assembly GCF_044760045.1 of Pseudomonas sp. NPDC098747. Taxonomy (NCBI): domain Bacteria; kingdom Pseudomonadati; phylum Pseudomonadota; class Gammaproteobacteria; order Pseudomonadales; family Pseudomonadaceae; genus Pseudomonas; species Pseudomonas sp. NPDC098747. Next base: position 1,219 of record NZ_JBIWAL010000133.1, read on the forward strand.
ACGCCTCGCCTGTCGCAAGCCATTGGATCCGCGGGATCCGCGTCTCAGTCAAAACTGGGAATAATGTTGGCCTTGTCGATCATATCGATCGGCAACAGAAACTCATGGTCATCTACTTGCACCACGACATCCTGCTCTTCTACACCGCGCAGAAGGCCCTGAAAGTTGCGTCGGCCTTCAAAAGGCGAGCGCAGCTTGATCTTCACTTGTGCACCGACAAACTGGGCGAACTGCTCGATAGTGAACAGTGGGCGCTCCATGCCAGGCGAGGAAACTTCAAGGGTGTATTCAACGGTGATCGGATCTTCAACATCCAGCACACCGCTGATCTGGCGACTGACGATGGCACAATCGTCCACCAGCACGCCGCCTTCTTTATCAATATAAACGCGCAACATCGAGTGACGACCCTGAGCCGAAAACTCAATACCCCAGCATTCATAGCCTAGGGCCACGACCACCGGGGCCAGCAAGGCCTGCAACTCTTCTAGCTTGCTCGACACCTGAAACCCCCTAGTGCATGTATGTGCATGCTATGCAGAATAAAAAAATGGGCGAAACGCCCATCCTTGAAACGCCGTCGAACAGCGGCGTTGAAAGTGTCCAGCTAACAAAAAGCCCCTTAAAAGGGGCTCCTTAAACTGGTTGCGGTTGCCGGATTTGAACCGACGAGCTTCG
>NZ_JBIWAL010000133.1:1906-2441 GCF_044760045.1 Pseudomonas sp. NPDC098747
ACCTGCAAGAAAGCCCGCAACAGCGGGCTTTCCTGACTAATTGGTACCGAGAAGGGGACTCGAACCCCTACACCCTATGGGCACAACCACCTCAAGGTTGCGTGTCTACCAATTCCACCACCTCGGCAAAACTACTTTGAAACCCTTCTTACTTCTGCTCTTGAGCTGGAGGTACGTCAGTCGCTGGAGTAGCCGACTTTTGCTCTTGAAGCACCGGAACATCATCAGAAGCCGGTTGTTGCTTAGGTACTTCCAACACTGCTGGATCTGGCAAACCTGCTTGAGTCAGCTGATGAGCTTTCTCTTTAGCAAAGTAACCTAACCCCAAGCTGGTTATGAAGAAACCGGCGGCAAGTATAGCAGTAAACTTACTAAGAAAGGTAGAGGAACCTTGGCTTCCGAACACAGTATTTGAAGCACCTGCTCCGAAAGACGCACCAGCGTCCGCACCCTTACCCTGCTGCACCAAAACCACCGCAACTACGCCCAATGCACCCAGCAGATGAAAAACGACTACGACTGTTTCCAGCATTTT
>NZ_JBIWAL010000134.1:0-2351 GCF_044760045.1 Pseudomonas sp. NPDC098747
ATATAGCCCGAAGCGGTTGTTTCTGCCATGGTTGCCTCAAAAGCCCTAAGGTCTCGAAAGTATTGTTCTCATCAGCAGGGGAGCGAACCAGCTGACCGACTGAGTCAGCACGAACACGCCGAATACTGCTATCGGCGCCAATGGCTTCACACCTGCAAACACCAGTGCAAAGAGCACTGCCGTCAAAATCAGTTTGCCTGCCTCGCCGGCATAAAAAGACCGGACGATGGACTGGGCTGCTCGGGCGCAGGAAAACCGAAATGCCTTGTGAGCGAAATATACATTGGGCAGCAAGGCTATCAGGCCCCCGCAAAGTCCCGAATATCCGGTAACGACTCCGTGCCATTGCCAGAGCGCCAAAGCGGCGATCAGCAAAACGACAAATTGAGCCATTAACACCGGAAAAACCGCCAGGCGATGGAACGGCAGGCGGTTTGGCTTGCGGGTTTCCATCACTTTTGCTCTCCAATGGTCGGCTGCCAGAATTCAATAACTTGGCATAATTTGTGCCGACAAAATGCGCGCAGAGTATAGGGGCGGTTCTGCCCCTATTCAACTGTCAGGTAGTGATTTCCGACTGCCCGCTACATGAGGAAATGTTTCAGCGGATGTGCGCGAGCACACCTTGAAGCTCATCGAGGGAGTTGTAACCGATCACTAACTGCCCCTTTCCCTTCTTCCCGTGGCGAATCTGCACCGCAGAGCCTAGGCGCTCGGCCAGACGCTGTTCGAGACGAGCGATATCCGGGTCGGGTTTGGTGGCTTCAACAGGCTCCGGTTTGCCACTCAACCACTGGCGAACCAGTGCTTCAGTTTGGCGCACGGTAAGACCGCGTGCGACAACATGTCGCGCCCCCTCAACCTGTTGATTCTCCGGCAGACCGAGCAAAGCACGGGCATGACCCATTTCCAGGTCGCCGTGGGACAACATGGTCTTGATGACTTCCGGCAGCGCAATAAGCCGCAACAGGTTAGCCACAGTCACGCGGGACTTACCCACAGCCTCGGCGACTTGTTGCTGAGTCAGCTGGAACTCCTGCTGCAAGCGCTGCAGGGCGACCGCCTCCTCGATCGGGTTGAGGTCTTCGCGCTGGATGTTCTCGATCAGTGCGATCGCGATCGCGGTTTCATCCGGCACATCGCGGACCATCGCCGGGATGGTTTCCTGTCCGGCCTGCTGGCTCGCGCGCCAGCGGCGTTCACCCGCGATGATTTCAAAGCGGCCGCCACCAATCGGGCGAACCACGATCGGTTGCATCACGCCTTGCGCCTTGATCGACTGCGCCAGTTCTTCCAGCGCCTGCGGATCCATGTCCCGACGCGGCTGGTACTTGCCGCGCTGGAGCAAGTCCAGCGGCAGGTGTTGCAGTTCACGCGTGTCAGCTTGCGCGGCTTGTTCTTCCAGCGAGCTGACAGTCGGACCACTCAGCAGTGCATCCAGTCCACGTCCGAGACCTCGTTTCTTGACGGCCATGGGGATTCCTTAAGTTGCCTGAGCAGCGGCAATGCGTGAATTTTTGCGCTGACGACGAACCATCTCGCCTGCCAGGGCCAGATAGGCCAGTGCGCCGCGCGATTGCTTGTCGTACGCCAGAGCCGGCATGCCGTAGCTTGGGGCTTCGGCGAGGCGGATGTTGCGCGGAATGACCGTGTCGTACAGCTGCTCGCCAAAGTGTTCCTTGAGCTGCGCAGAGACATCGTTCATCAGGCTCAGACGCGGGTCGTACATCGTGCGCAACAAGCCTTCGACTTTCAGGTTGGGGTTGAGCAGTTCGGCGATTCGCTTGATGTTATCCACAAGGTCGCTCAACCCTTCGAGCGCAAAGTATTCGCACTGCATGGGGATAATGACCCCATCAGCGGCAACCAGTGCGTTCAGTGTGAGCATCGACAGCGACGGTGGGCAGTCGATCAAAATGTAATCGTAGTTTTCGCGGATCGGCGCCAGCGCGCTGCGCAGGCGGCTCTCCTTCATCTGCATTTCCAGCAGAACCACTTCGGCGGCTGTCAGGTCGCGGTTGGCTGGCAGCAGTTGATACCCGCCGTGCTCGGAATAGTGCATGGCCTGAGCCAGATCGCATTCGCCGATCAGCAGGTCATAGACCGAGTTTTCCAGGCCGTGCTTATCCACACCGCTACCCATGGTGGCGTTGCCCTGTGGATCGAGATCGATCAACAGCACCCGGCGCTTGGTCGCGACCAGGGATGCTGCGAGGTTGATGCAGGTGGTGGTCTTGCCCACACCACCCTTTTGGTTCTCTATCGCGAATACCTTAGCCATTCTTGCTTGTGTTCACAATCATGCCGTGCGGCGCAGAATAAGCAGATGGCGTAGGCCTTGGCAAAAGGGT
>NZ_JBIWAL010000135.1:0-2337 GCF_044760045.1 Pseudomonas sp. NPDC098747
CCTTGAGTGAAACCGAGCGCTCGGCCATCGAGCACGAGCTGCATCACTACGAAGACCCGCGCGCGGCGTCGATCGAAGCCCTGAAGATCGTTCAGAAGGAACGTGGCTGGGTGCCGGATGGCGCCCTGTACGCGATCGGCGAGATGCTCGGCATCCCGGCCAGCGACGTTGAAGGGGTGGCGACGTTCTACAGCCAGATCTTCCGTCAGCCAGTCGGCCGTCACATCATTCGCGTCTGCGACAGCATGGTCTGCTACATCGGCGGCCACGAGTCGGTGGTCAGCGAAATCCAGAACAATCTGGGCATCGGCTTGGGTCAGACCACCACCGACGGTCGTTTCACCCTGCTGCCTGTCTGCTGCCTCGGCAACTGCGACAAGGCGCCGGCGCTGATGATCGACGACGACACCTTTGGTGATGTGCAGCCTGCTGGCGTCGCCAAACTGCTCGAGGGCTACGTATGACCCTGACATCTTTCGGCCCGGCCAACCGCATCCAGCGTTCGGCCGAGACTCACCCGCTGACCTGGCGCCTGCGTGACGACGGCGAAGCCGTGTGGCTCGACGAGTACCAGGCCAAGAACGGTTACGCCGCAGCGCGCAAAGCCTTCGCCGACATGAGCCAGGACGACATCGTCCAGACCGTGAAAGACGCAGGCTTGAAAGGTCGCGGCGGTGCAGGCTTCCCCACGGGTGTTAAGTGGGGCCTGATGCCCAAAGACGAATCCATCAACATCCGCTACCTGCTGTGCAACGCGGATGAAATGGAGCCGAACACCTGGAAAGACCGCATGCTGATGGAGCAACTGCCCCATCTGCTGATCGAAGGCATGCTGATCAGTGCTCGCGCGCTGAAAACCTACCGTGGCTATATCTTCCTGCGCGGCGAGTACACCACCGCCGCCAAGCACCTCAACCGTGCCGTGGAAGAAGCCAAGGCGGCGGGCCTGCTGGGCAAGAACATCCTGGGCAGCGGCTTCGACTTCGAGCTGTTCGTCCACACTGGCGCCGGGCGTTACATCTGCGGCGAAGAAACCGCACTGATCAACTCCCTCGAAGGCCGCCGCGCCAACCCGCGCTCTAAGCCGCCCTTCCCTGCCGCTGTTGGTGTGTGGGGCAAGCCGACTTGCGTGAACAACGTTGAAACCCTGTGCAACGTGCCGGCAATCATTGGCGACGGCGTTGACTGGTACAAATCGTTGGCCCGTGAAGGCAGTGAAGACATGGGCACCAAGCTCATGGGCTTCTCCGGCAAGGTCAAGAACCCTGGCCTGTGGGAATTGCCATTCGGCGTCACCGGTCGCGAGTTGTTCGAAGACTACGCCGGCGGCATGCGCGACGGTTTCAAACTCAAGGCCTGGCAGCCAGGCGGAGCCGGTACCGGTTTCCTCCTGCCAGAACACCTCGACGCACAAATGTATGCCGGCGGCATTGCTAAAGTGGGCACCCGTATGGGTACCGGCCTGGCGATGGCGGTGGATGACAGCGTCAACATGGTCTCGCTGCTGCGCAACATGGAACAGTTCTTCGCCCGCGAATCCTGCGGTTTCTGCACCCCGTGCCGTGATGGTTTGCCATGGAGCGTCAAGCTCTTGATGGCCATCGAACAGGGCAAGGGTCAGCCAGGCGACATCGAAACCCTGCTGGGTCTGGTCAACTTCCTCGGCCCGGGCAAAACCTTCTGTGCTCACGCACCGGGTGCCGTGGAGCCGTTGGGCAGTGCCATCAAATACTTCCGTCCAGAGTTCGAAGCCGGTATCGCGCCTGTCAGCGCCGCCGTCCCGCCTCTGGCAAGGCCGATCGTAATCGGCGCGTAAACGCTTAATAAAGGTGAAGGGCCCATGCTCTTCACCTCCTGCGATGACGCCTTTCGAGGCTGGTTTGATTCGCACGGATAACAAGATTCCATTAGCCACGCCCGCTGACACCGGGCCAACGAAGACCTTTGAACCATGGCCACTATCCACGTAGACGGCAAAGCGCTCGAAGTCGACGGGGCAGACAACCTGTTACAGGCATGTCTGTCGCTGGGCCTCGACATTCCATATTTCTGCTGGCACCCCGCGCTAGGTAGCGTCGGGGCTTGCCGCCAGTGCGCGGTCAAGCAGTACACCGACGAGAACGACACCCGTGGTCGCATCGTCATGTCCTGCATGACGCCCGCCACCGACAACACCTGGATCTCCATCGAAGATGATGAATCCAAGGCGTTCCGCGCCAGTGTTGTTGAATGGCTGATGACCAACCACCCGCACGACTGCCCTGTGTGCGAAGAAGGCGGTCATTGCCACCTGCAAGACATGACAGTGATGACCGGCCACAACGAGCGCCGTTATCG
>NZ_JBIWAL010000136.1:0-2261 GCF_044760045.1 Pseudomonas sp. NPDC098747
ATCATCGGTTCGGCTCGTATGGCTCTGGAAGGCAAAGACGACAACGAAATGGGCACCACTGCCGTTCGTAAGCTGGTTGAGACTCTGGATACTTATATCCCGGATCCAGTTCGCGTAATCGACAAGCCGTTCCTGATGCCAATCGAAGACGTATTCTCGATCTCCGGTCGCGGTACTGTTGTAACTGGCCGTATTGAGCGCGGTATCGTTCGCGTTCAAGACCCGCTGGAAATCGTTGGTCTGCGTGACACTACCGTCACCACCTGTACTGGTGTTGAAATGTTCCGTAAGCTGCTCGATGAAGGTCGTGCTGGCGAGAACTGCGGCGTGCTGCTGCGTGGTACCAAGCGTGATGACGTAGAGCGTGGTCAGGTATTGGTTAAGCCGGGCTCGGTTAAGCCGCACACCAAGTTTGAAGCAGAAGTTTATGTTCTGAGCAAAGAAGAGGGTGGTCGTCACACTCCGTTCTTCAAAGGCTACCGTCCACAGTTCTACTTCCGGACCACTGACGTGACCGGTAACTGCGAGCTGCCGGAAGGCGTTGAAATGGTAATGCCGGGCGACAACATCAAAATGGTTGTCACCCTGATCAAGACCATCGCAATGGAAGACGGTCTGCGTTTCGCTATCCGTGAAGGCGGCCGTACCGTCGGTGCTGGTGTAGTAGCTAAGATCATCGAATAAGCGGTTGTAATGTATTTTTCGGGCCGGCATAATGGTCGGCCTGATTTTGTTTTAGGTCAGTAGCTCAATTGGCAGAGCGACGGTCTCCAAAACCGTAGGTTGGGGGTTCGATTCCCTCCTGACCTGCCAGATTCACTCGGTGTGTCTGGCTTTCTTTTCACAGGATCTTCATAGATGACTCCTAAGGCTGAAGCACAAAGCTCTCGCTTCGATCTGCTCAAGTGGCTTGTAGTAGTCGCTTTGGTGGTGGTTGGCGTTGTTGGCAATCAGTATTACGCTGCTTCGCCGATCCTGTACCGCGTACTGGCTTTGCTTGCCATTGCTGCTGTAGCTGCCTTTGTAGGCCTGCAGACTGCCAAGGGCAAGTCTTTCTTTGTACTGGTTAAGGAAGCTCGTACCGAGATTCGTAAAGTCGTGTGGCCAACTCGCCAAGAAACCACGCAGACCACCCTTATTGTGGTGGCTGTTGTTCTGGTTATGGCGTTGCTGTTGTGGGGGCTAGATTCCCTGCTCGGCTGGCTTGTTTCCTTGATTGTCGGCTAAGGGTGTCCCGTGGCTAAGCGTTGGTACGTTGTGCATGCTTACTCGGGTTACGAGAAGCATGTCATGCGCTCGCTCGTTGAGCGAGTAAAGCTGGCTGGCATGGAAGATGGCTTCGGCGAAATTCTGGTTCCCACTGAAGAAGTGGTTGAAATGCGTAATGGCCAGAAGCGCAAAAGCGAACGCAAGTTCTTTCCAGGCTATGTGCTAGTACAGATGGATATGAATGAGGGGACTTGGCACTTGGTCAAGGATACTCCTCGGGTGATGGGTTTTATCGGCGGTACTGCTGATAAGCCTGCGCCGATTACAGATAAAGAGGCGGAAGCAATTCTGCGTCGTGTTGCTGACGGTAGCGACAAGCCTAAACCGAAGACTCTCTTCGAGCCAGGTGAAACCGTACGAGTCAACGATGGTCCATTTGCTGATTTCAATGGCGTTGTTGAAGAAGTTAACTACGAAAAGAGCCGGATCCAAGTGGCAGTGCTCATTTTCGGACGCTCTACTCCGGTAGAGTTGGAGTTCAGTCAGGTCGAAAAGGTCTAGCTGAGCAAGCATCCCAACCCCGCAGCCTTAGGCTGTGGGGTTTTGTCGTCACTGGGATATACGCGCGCCTTTCGAGGCGTTCGAACCCGTAATTGGAGTGCCTCATGGCCAAGAAGATTACCGCTTACATCAAGCTGCAAGTGAAGGCCGCTCAGGCTAATCCAAGCCCACCTGTTGGTCCTGCTCTGGGTCAGCACGGCGTGAACATCATGGAGTTCTGCAAGGCTTTCAACGCCCGTACTCAGGGTCTTGAAGCAGGTCTGCCGACTCCAGTGATCATCACTGTCTACAGCGACCGTAGTTTCACTTTCGAAACAAAATCCACCCCTGCTTCGGTTCTGCTGAAGAAAGCGGCTGGTCTGACCAGCGGTTCCGCTCGTCCGAACACCGTTAAGGTTGGCACTGTTACCCGTGCTCAGCTGGATGAAATCGCGAGAACCAAAAAGGCGGTTCTGTCTGCAGCTGGTATGGTTGCGGGCGTGCGTGCTATC
>NZ_JBIWAL010000137.1:0-2208 GCF_044760045.1 Pseudomonas sp. NPDC098747
AAAAATAAACAATAAGAAATTCAGAAAACAAGCTTTCTATTTGAAGCAGCTTGCTTAATATCGGCGGCGGCGTGGTCAGCGGGTGATCAGCCTTGTACGGGCCTTCCGGCATGTTGCGCATGCACTGGTCGATGATCTTGATGCTCTGGCGCATCTCTTCGACGCGAACCATGCAGCGATCGTAGGCATCGCCGTTGGCGGCCAGCGGCACTTCGAACTCGAAGTTCTCGTAGCCCGAGTACGGACGAGCTTTACGCAGGTCGAAATCGCAACCGGTCGAACGCAGGCCAGCACCGGTGACGCCCCATTCCAGGGCCTCTTTGGTGTTGTAGGCGGCAACGCCGATGGTACGACCCTTGAGGATGCTGTTCTGCAGGGCAGCCTTGGTGTATTCGTCGAGGCGTTTTGGCAGCCATTCAACGAAGTCTTTCACCAGTTTTTCCCAGCCGCGCGGCAGGTCGTGAGCGACGCCACCGATGCGGTACCAGGCCGGGTGAAGACGGAAACCGGTAATGGCTTCGATCACCGTGTACGCCTTCTGGCGGTCGGTGAATGTGAAGAACACCGGGGTCATTGCGCCAACGTCCTGGATGTAGGTCCCCAGGAACAGCAGGTGGCTGGTGATCCGGAAGAACTCGGCCATCATGATGCGGATGACGTCGACCTTCTCAGGCACCTTGATGCCGGCCAGCTTCTCGACCGAGAGCACGTACGGCAGGTTGTTCATCACGCCGCCGAGGTAGTCGATGCGGTCGGTGTACGGGATGAAGCTGTGCCAGGACTGACGCTCGGCCATCTTCTCGGCGCCACGGTGGTGGTAACCGATGTCCGGAACGCAGTCGACGATTTCTTCACCGTCCAGCTGCAGAATGATGCGGAACGCACCGTGAGCCGAAGGGTGGTTCGGGCCCAGGTTGAGGAACATGTAGTCCTCGTTCACACCGGAACGCTTCATGCCCCAGTCTTCAGGACGGAAGCGCGCGGCCTCCTCCTCAAGCTGTTGCTTGGCGAGGGTGAGGCTGTACGGATCGAATTCGGTGGCGCGCGCCGGGAAGTCCTTGCGCAGGGGGTGACCTTCCCAGGTCGGCGGCATCATGATGCGCGACAGGTGCGGGTGGCCTTTGAAGTCGATGCCGTACATGTCCCAGACTTCACGCTCGTACCAGTTGGCGTTCGGCCAGATGCTGGTGACGGTCGGCAAGCTCAGGTCGCTCTCGGACAAGGCGACCTTGATCATCACGTCACTATTACGCTCAAGCGACATGAGGTGATAGAACACGGTGAACTCGGCGTCCGATGGCAGCCCTTGACGCTTGGTGCGCAGACGCTCGTCCACGCCGTGCAGGTCATAGAGCATGACGTACGGCTTGGGCAGGTTGCGCAGGAAAGTCAGGACTTCAACGAGTCTGGCGCGAGCCACCCACAGCACCGGCATGCCGGTGCGGGTCGGCTGGGCGGTGAACGCCTCAGGGCCAAAACGGTTGTTCAATTCAACGACCACATCCTGGTCGTCTGCCTTATAAGGCGGGATGTACAGAGCGCTGCCTGTAGTCATGGTTATTTTTTCGCTTTCGGTCAACGTAAAGAATGAAGCCAGCTTCTCGTTTCTTTGTAAGAACAGATCTGGATCAGACTTCGTCAGGGCTGCGCAGGTTGGTCACTGCGATTCGCTGTTCGCGGCGCTGTTCCTTCTGCGAAGGCATGTCGGCGCGATAAACGCCTTGATCACCAACGACCCAGGAAAGCGGGCGACGCTCCTTGCCAATCGATTCCTGCAACAGCATCAAGCCTTGCAGAAATGCTTCTGGACGGGGCGGGCAGCCAGGTACGTAGACGTCCACCGGCAGGAACTTGTCCACCCCTTGAACCACGGAGTAGATGTCGTACATGCCACCGGAGTTGGCGCACGAACCCATGGAGATAACCCATTTCGGCTCGAGCATTTGCTCGTAGAGACGCTGGATGATCGGCGCCATCTTGATGAAGCAGGTACCGGCGATAACCATGAAGTCTGCCTGACGCGGCGATGCCCGGATAACCTCGGCGCCGAAGCGCGCGATGTCGTGGGGCGCCGTGAAGGCGGTGGTCATTTCCACGTAGCAGCACGACAGGCCAAACTCGCGCACCGCTTGCAACGTTGTGTGTTGATGAAGCGGATCGAGCATTGAGGTCGGCTCATCCAGCAACAGCGTTTGCCCGGCCTGCCCC
>NZ_JBIWAL010000138.1:0-894 GCF_044760045.1 Pseudomonas sp. NPDC098747
AATGAAACGCCCAAAACAGATTACAACAAACATAAACAGAATCAAAACCAACAAAAAGATAAACAGATCAAATGAAAAAGTGGCGGTCAGCAAAATGCGCAAGGCACAAATGCGCATGGCTGCTAGCCGTCCTTATGCGGAGCGTATCCGCCAGGTAATTGGGCATCTGGCCAACGCCAACCCGGAATACCGCCACCCGTTCATGATCGACCGCGAAATCAAGCGTGTTGGTTATGTTGTGGTGAGCAGTGACCGTGGTTTGTGCGGCGGCTTGAACACCAACCTGTTCAAGGCCCTGGTCAAGGACATGGCGGTAAACCGCGAAAACGGCGTCGAGATTGATCTGTGTGTTGTTGGTAGCAAGGGTGCGGCCTTTTTCCGCAACTTCGGCGGTAACGTCGTTGCAGCTATCAGCCACCTGGGTGAAGAGCCGTCGATCAATGATCTGATCGGCAGCGTCAAGGTGATGCTGGATGCCTACCTGGACGGCCGTATTGATCGCCTGTCCGTGGTGTCCAACAAGTTCATCAACACCATGACGCAGCAGCCTACCGTGGAGCAGTTGATTCCACTGGTGGCAACCCCGGATCAGGGTCTCAAGCACCACTGGGACTATCTCTACGAACCGGACGCCAAAGAGCTGCTTGATGGCTTGATGGTCCGTTACGTCGAGTCGCAGGTCTACCAGGCGGTGGTCGAGAACAACGCGGCTGAACAAGCTGCGCGGATGATCGCGATGAAGAACGCTACCGACAACGCCGGTGATTTGATCAGCGATTTGCAGCTGATCTACAACAAGGCGCGTCAGGCTGCGATCACCCAAGAGATCTCGTTATTGGTCGGCGGCGCTGCCGATGTTTATCGTTTATTATTTTTATAGTATGCAGTTTTTTT
>NZ_JBIWAL010000138.1:904-1457 GCF_044760045.1 Pseudomonas sp. NPDC098747
ATCGTCGGCGGCGCTGCCGCCGTTTAACGGTTCAAATATTCAGAGGATCCAGCTATGAGTAGCGGACGTATCGTTCAAATCATCGGCGCCGTTATCGACGTGGAATTTCCACGCGACAGCGTACCGAGCATCTACAACGCTTTGAAAGTACAAAGCGATGCCGGCACCACTCTGGAAGTTCAGCAGCAGCTGGGCGACGGCGTGGTTCGTACCATTGCGATGGGTTCCACCGAGGGCTTGAAGCGCGGTCTGGAAGTTACCGACTCTGGCGCAGCCATCTCCGTACCGGTCGGTAAAGCGACCCTGGGCCGGATCATGGACGTCCTCGGCAACCCGATCGACGAAGCCGGTCCAATCGACACCGAAGAGCGTTGGGGCATTCACCGTCCAGCACCTTCGTTCGCTGAACAGGCAGGCGGCAACGACCTACTGGAAACCGGCATCAAGGTTATCGACCTGGTTTGCCCGTTTGCCAAAGGCGGTAAAGTCGGTCTGTTCGGTGGTGCCGGTGTAGGCATTAGCGTTTACTTGATGGAACTGTTCCGTAACATCG
>NZ_JBIWAL010000138.1:1467-2199 GCF_044760045.1 Pseudomonas sp. NPDC098747
GGTGAGCGTCCTCGTGAGGGTAACGACTTCTACCACGAGATGAAGGACTCCAACGTTCTGGACAAAGTGGCACTGGTTTACGGTCAGATGAACGAGCCGCCGGGTAACCGTCTGCGCGTAGCACTGACCGGCCTGACCATGGCCGAGAAGTTCCGTGACGAAGGTAACGACGTTCTGCTGTTCGTCGACAACATCTATCGTTACACCCTGGCCGGTACTGAAGTATCCGCACTGCTGGGCCGTATGCCTTCGGCAGTAGGTTACCAGCCGACCCTGGCTGAAGAGATGGGCGTTCTGCAAGAACGTATCACTTCGACCAAGGAAGGTTCGATCACTTCGATCCAAGCGGTATACGTACCTGCGGATGACTTGACCGACCCGTCGCCAGCGACCACGTTTGCCCACTTGGACGCCACCGTCGTTCTGTCCCGTGACATCGCTTCCCTGGGTATCTACCCGGCGGTCGATCCACTCGACTCGACTTCGCGCCAGCTGGATCCGAACGTAATCGGTCAGGACCACTACGACACCGCTCGCGGCGTTCAGTACGTTCTGCAACGTTACAAAGAGCTGAAAGACATCATCGCGATCCTGGGTATGGACGAACTTTCGGAAGCCGACAAACAGTTGGTTAACCGTGCTCGTAAGATCCAGCGCTTCTTGTCCCAGCCGTTCTTCGTGGCTGAAGTCTTCACCGGTGCTTCGGGTAAATACGTTTCCCTGAAAGACACC
>NZ_JBIWAL010000139.1:0-1514 GCF_044760045.1 Pseudomonas sp. NPDC098747
AAACAAAAGGAAAACGACCAGCACAATCAACACCATGCTTGCGAAAAACAGGTTGGTGTACGAGAAGAAGCGCGAGTAACCCGCTTCACCGCGCATGTACCAGGAGGCGAACAGGTGGATCAGGAAACCTACACCCACCACCACGCCGAGCATGGTGATCGACAGGCCGTCGACGTAGAGGGCGAAGTCAGGCTTGAAGCCTTCCACCGCCATCCATTGCCACAGCACCAGGGTGTAGTGACCGCCTTCGGGAGGTGCGACGTTGAATTGCCAGATGACGTAGGCGGTGACAATCGCCGACAAGCCAATGGAACCCACGCCGATCAGCGCCGAGAGGTTTTCCGACCAGCGTCCACGAGAGAACGACAGCAGCAGGAACCCGATCAGAGGGAATACGAAAGTCAGAAAGATTAGGTTCATCCGCGCATCTCACTGGCAGCGTCGATATCGAGCGTGTGGAAGCGGCGATACAGTTGCAGCAGGATCGCCAGACCAATACTGGCCTCGGCGGCTGCAAGGCTGATCACCAGGATGAACATGATCTGTCCATCCGGCTGGCCCCAACGGGCACCCGCAACGATGAAGGCCAGTGCAGAGGCGTTCATCATCACTTCCAGACTCATCAACACGAACAAAATGTTGCGGCGAACCATCAGGCCGACAAGGCCGAGGCAGAACAGGATGCCGGCAACCGCCAGACCATGCTCAAGAGGGATAGCAGGCATAAGTTACTCCGTCGCCTCGTTGCGGCCCAAATGGAACGCCGTGACGGCTGCGGCGAGCAGCAGCATCGAGGCGAGTTCGACCACCAGCAGATACGGGCCGAACAGGCTGATGCCCACGGCTTTGGCGTCTACAGTGGTGTGGCCGATGGACTGGCCGCTCTGGTGAGCGAACAGCACATACAGCAGTTCGGCCAGCAGCAGCGTGGCGAGAATCACCGGGCCGGCCCAGATACCGGGCTTGAGCCAGACGCGTTCCTGCTGAACCGCGGCGGGGCCGAGGTTGAGCATCATCACCACGAACACGAACAGCACCATGATGGCGCCGGCGTAGGCGATCACTTCCAGCACACCGGCGAACGGTGCGCCGAGGGCGAAGAACGTCATGGCCACGGCGATCAACGAGATGATCAGGTAGAGCAGGGCGTGCACAGGGTTGGTGTTGGTGACCACACGAAGCGTGGCCACAACAGCGATACCCGATGCGAAATAGAAAGCGAATTCCATCGTTCTTCCTTAAGGCAGCAAGCTCTTCACGTTGATCGGTTCGGCTTCGTTCTGTGCAGCGCCTTTCGGCTTGCCAGCGATTGCCATACCTGCAACACGATAGAAGTTGTAATCAGGGTTTTTGCCGGGGCCGGAGATCAAAAGATCTTCTTTCTCGTACACCAGGTCCTGACGTTTGAACTCGGCCATCTCGAAATCCGGAGTCAACTGGATTGCGGTGGTCGGACAGGCTTCCTCGCAGTGACCGCAGGAAATGCAGCGCGAGAAGTTGATACGGCCGAAGTC
>NZ_JBIWAL010000139.1:1524-2136 GCF_044760045.1 Pseudomonas sp. NPDC098747
CGACCGTCTTCGGTTTCAGCTTTCTGCAGCGAGATGCAACCCACCGGGCACGCAACGGCGCACAGGTTGCAGGCTACGCAGCGTTCTTCGCCATCGGGGTCGCGGGTCAGGACGATGCGACCACGGTAGCGCGGTGGCAGGTAGACCGCTTCTTCCGGGTATTGCAGGGTGTCGCGCTTGCGAAAGCCATGGCCGAAGACCATGACCAGGCTACGCAACTGGGTACCGGTACCCTTAATGATGTCGCCAATATATTTGAACATGGGTCAAATCCTCACTGAACCGCAACCGCGGGCGTGTTCCACAACACAACCGCAGCGGTCACCAGCAAATTGATCAGGGTCAGTGGCAGGCAGAATTTCCAGCTGAAGTCCATCACCTGGTCATAACGCGGACGCGGGATAGAGGCGCGCAGCAGGATGAACAGCATGATGAAGAACGCGGTCTTCAGGGCGAACCACAGGAACGACAGTTGCGGCAGGATGCCGAACGGACCGTGCCAGCCACCGAAGAACAGGGTGACCAGCAGCGCCGAGATCAAGATGATGCCGATGTATTCGCCAACGAAGAACATGCCCCATTTCATGCCGGCGTATTCAATGTGGTAACCGT
>NZ_JBIWAL010000140.1:0-2065 GCF_044760045.1 Pseudomonas sp. NPDC098747
TTGAAGGGGCGCATCTCGCGCCTCGGTCGAGGGCAAGCGACGGTATGGATGTTGACCGCCCGCCAGCTCAAAGAGCACGCAGGCCACGCTGAACACGTCCGCACGGGCCGACAGTGGCTCGCCGTCGAGCAGTTCCGGGGCAGCGTAACCGGGCGTCCAGGCCTTGAAACGATCCCGACTGAGGTGGGGCAGGCCCGACAGGATGCCGGGCTCAGCCTGCCCCAGGCCAAAGTCGAACAGGCGCACACCTTCCTCGCTGAGCATCACGTTGCTCGGCTTGATATCGCCGTGCAGTACGCCGTGCGCATGGGCGAAGGTCAGCCCTTCGAGCAGCGCCCGCGCGATCTCGCGCAGCTCTGTCCACGGCAAGCCCAAGGGCCGTTCAACCAGGAGTTGGTCGAGGGTGAGCCCCCGCATGAGTTCCATGGTGATAAACGCACGCTGGCAATCGGTATCCACTTCAAAGCTATGCACCCGTACCACGTTGTCGTGACGCAGGCGTCGGGTCAGGGCGAACTCGCTATAGAGCAAGGCGCTGGCGTCCGGCGACTCGGCAAAATCACTGCTAAGGATTTTCAGCGCCACATACGGATCAGGATCGCCGAACTGTTCGCTCAGCAGGTCCCGTGCACAGTACACCGCTCCCATGCCACCTGCTCCCAGCAGGCGCTCAAGACGATACCGCCCCGCGAGCACATCGGGCAGTGTGCCCGCGGCCGCCTTGGCCGGCGACCGTTTGGGGGTGACCATGTTCGATTGAGCAAACGTAAAGTAGGTCAGGTTCTCCTGCCGTACATCACCCAGCAAATCATCCAACGGTTCCATGAGCTGAGTCATTGGCGAATCACCACCGCGGTCAGGTTGTCCCTGGCGGCGCCCCGCAAAGCCCCGTCGAACAGTCGATCAAGCGCCAGGTGCGGCGCTGTCAGACTCAGGGCATTGCCCAGCGCATCGCGACTCAGCTCGTTGTAGATCCCATCGCTGCACAACAGAAACACATCGCCGGGGTAAACCTGGAGTTCGAGCACCTCCAGCGTCAACTGCTCGGCCGCGCCGATCGCACGAGTCAGGGCCTGTGCGTCAGGATGCGCCTTGGCTTGTTCGACGCTCATTTGTTGCTCGTCGATGAGCTGTTGTTGCAGCGAATGATCCTTGGACAACTGATACAAGCGCTTGCTGCGCCACAAATAACAACGACTGTCGCCCGCCCAAATGCAGGCCGCGCGCTGGCCTTCCAGCAACAGCGCGACCACCGTACTGCCCATGATGCTGTTGCGGCGTTCAGGCGTAACCGTCAATTCCTGACTCAGTCGCCGGTTGAGCCAGTGCAAGCACTGGCGGATGCTCGTGAGGCGTTCGTCGAAGTCGTCCTGCACCGGCAATTCGGCCAGGCTGGCGACGATCAATTGGCTGGCGATGTCGCCACCCTGATGACCGCCCATGCCGTCGGCGACCACCCACAGCCCCTGCTGTGGACGGTCGAGGAGCGCGTCTTCGTTGCGCGCCCGCACCTTGCCCGGATCGGTACGCGCAGCACTGCGCCAAGGGCTGGCAGAGCGCATCAGAGCTGCACCGGCATACGGAATGTGCGCAGCACGCCCATGTCGAACGGTGTCGGTCGGCGCTGAGCGGTCAGCAAGTAGTTGGCGCGCAGGCCGCCCACGTCAGCCTTGAGCACCATCACATCGCGACCGCTCAAGTACTCGATTTGCATCAAATCGAGCATTCGGAACAGCGACCAGGGGCCGGTATTCTTCTCGATGCCCAGTGCGCGCCCGGCCATTTTTTCGAGCACCAGACTGCTGCGACCGTCTTTAGCCTCGGTCGGCCAGGTGAACGACACCGGCACAATAGGACCGTGACGGTATTCGAGGGTCTTATTGTCAAAGGTGAACTCGGATCGGCTGATCGTCGGGTCGAGGGTATAGGGCTCCAGTTTGAATTTCACCTGTGGTTCGGCGGGGTTCACCGCAAAAAAACTCTGCCGAATCGCGTGTGTCGACGCCAGCTGGTCGAGGTAGAGCTTGGACACCGGCAGGCTCTGACCATCGATACTGCGCATGCG
>NZ_JBIWAL010000141.1:0-2062 GCF_044760045.1 Pseudomonas sp. NPDC098747
TTGAAGGGGCGCATCTCGCGCCTCGGTCGAGGGCAAGCGACGGTATGGATGTTGACCGCCCGCCAGCTCAAAGAGCACGCAGGCCACGCTGAACATGTCCGCACGGGCCGACAGTGGCTGGCCGTCGAGCAGTTCCGGGGCAGCGTAGCCGGGCGTCCAGGCGTTGAAGCGATCCCGACTGAGGTGGGGCAGGCCCGACAGGATACCGGGCTCAGCCTGCCCCAAGCCGAAGTCGAACAGGCGCACGCCCTCTTCGCAGAGCATCACGTTGCTCGGCTTGATATCGCCGTGCAGTACGCCGCGCGCATGGGCGAAGGTCAGCGCGTCGAGCAGTGCCAACGCGATCTCGCGCAGCTCTGTCCACGGCAGGCCCAAGGGCCGTTCAACCAGGAGTTGGTCGAGCGTCAGCCCCCGCATGAGTTCCATGGTAATAAACGCATGCTGGCAATCGGTGTCCACTTCAAAGCTGTGCACCCGTACCACGTTGTCGTGGCGCAGGCGTCGAGTCAGGGCGAATTCGCTGTAGAGCAAAGCGCTGGCGTCGGGCGATTCGGCAAATTCGCTGCTAAGGATTTTCAGCGCCACGTACGGGTCAGGATCGCCGAACTGTTCGCTCAGCAGGTCCCGTGCACAGTACACCGCCCCCATGCCACCAGCTCCCAGCAGGCGCTTAAGACGATACCGCCCTGCGAGCACCTCGGGCAGTGTGCCCGCGGCCGCCTTTGCCGGCACCCGTTTGGGGGTGACCTTGTTCGATTGAGCAAACGTAAAGTAGGTCAGGTTGTCGTGCTGCGCTTGCCCCAAATCATCCAACGGTTCCATGAGCTGAGTCATTGGCGAATCACCACCGCGGTCAGGTTGTCCCTGGCGGCGCCCCGCAAAGCACCGTCAAACAGTCGCTCCAGCGCCAGATGCGGCGCCGTCAGGCTCAGGGCGTTACCCAAGGCATCACGACTCAGCTCGTTGTACAACCCATCGCTGCACAAGAGAAATGTATCGCCGGGGTACACCTCAAGTTCGAGCACCTCCAGCGTCAACTGCTCGGCCGCCCCGATCGCACGGGTCAGGGCGTGCGCGTCAGGGTGCGCGCGGGCTTTCTCGACGCTCATGTTTTGTTCGGCGATCAGTTGTTGTTGCAGCGAATGATCCTTGGATAACTGGTACAAACGCTGGCTGCGCCACAGATAACAACGACTGTCGCCCGCCCAAATACAGGCGGCGCGCTGGCCTTCCACCAATAGCGCGACCACCGTACTGCCCATGATGCTGTTGCGACGTTCAGGCGTGACCGTCAATTCCTGACTCAGCCGCCGGTTGAGCCAGTGCAAGCACTGGCGGATGCTCGTGAGGCGCTCGTCGAAGTCGTCCTGTATCGGCAATTCTGCCAGGCTGGCGACGATCAACTGGCTGGCGATGTCGCCGCCCTGATGTCCACCCATGCCATCCGCGACCACCCACAGCCCCTGCTGGGGATGGTCGAGGAAAGCGTCTTCGTTGCGCGCCCGAACTTTGCCGGTGTCGGTACGCGCAGCACTTCGCCATGGGCTGGCAGTGCGCATCAGAGCTGCACCGGCATACGGAATGTGCGCAGCACAGCCATGTCGAACGGCGTCGATCGGCGCTGAGCGGTCAGCAAGTAGTTGGCGCGCAGGCCGCCCACGTCCGCCTTGAGCACCAAGACATCGCGACCGCTCAAGTATTCGATCTGCATCAGGTCAATCAGTCGGAACAGCGACCATGGGCCGGTATTTTTCTCAATGCCCAGCGCACGCCCCGCCACTTTTTCGAGGACCAGACTGCTGCGACCGTCTTGAGCGTCGGTCGGCCACGTGAACGACACCGGCACGATTGGACCGTGGCGGTATTCAAGGGTCTTGTCGTCAAAGGTGAACTCGGACCGGCTGATCGTCGGGTCGAGGGTATAGGGCTCCAGTTTGAATTTCACCTGAGGCTCAGCGGGGTTATCAGCAAAAAAACTCTGCCGAATCGCGTGTGTCGACGCCAGCTGGTCGAGGTAGAGCTTGGACACCGGCAGGCTCTGACCATCGATACTGCGCATGCG
>NZ_JBIWAL010000142.1:0-1868 GCF_044760045.1 Pseudomonas sp. NPDC098747
AAAAGGCCTTTGGCAAGAGCCACCAGCCATCAGCCTTTCGCTTGACGCTCGGGCTGGAGGAGCAAAGTCGATGCTTACTTCAGCTCGACTTTAGCGCCTGCTTCTTCCAGCTTCTTCTTGGCGTCTTCAGCAGCATCTTTCGAAACGCCTTCCAGAACAACCTGAGGAGCACCGTCTACTTTCTCTTTGGCTTCTTTCAGGCCCAGACCGGTCAGTTCGCGAACTGCTTTAATGGCGTTTACTTTCTTCTCGCCAGCTTCCAGCAGAACAACGTTGAACTCGGTTTGTTCTTCAACAACAGCGGCAGCAGCAGCTGGACCAGCCGAAGCAGCAGCAGCGGTAACACCGAAGGTTTCTTCCATCGCTTTGATCAGCTCAACGATTTCCACTACGGATTTCTGGCCGATTGCTTCGATGATTTGTTCGTTAGTCAGAGACATGACTCAATTCCTGAATTGGGGGACGGCCTACGCGACCATCGAAATAAACAAAAAACGCGAGAAGTTGACGAGCCTTAGGCCGCAGCAGCTTCTTTCTGGTCGCGAATTGCCGCCAGAGTACGAGCCAATTTGCTGGTTGCGCCTTGAATCACGCTCATCAGCTGAGAAATTGCTTCGTCACGGGTCGGCAGAGTTGCCAGTACGTCGATCTGATTAGCTGCGAGGAACTTGCCCTCGAACGCAGCTGCCTTGATCTCGAACTTGTCCTGACCCTTCGAAAACTCTTTGAAAATACGAGCAGCAGCGCCCGGATGTTCGTTCGAGAATGCAATCAGGGTCGGGCCGGTGAACACGTCGTTGAGGACACTGTATTGAGTGTCTGCAACAGCGCGCTTGAGCAGGGTGTTACGTACAACACGTACGTAAACGCCAGCTTCACGAGCCTCTTTACGGAGTCCGGTCATTGCGCCTACTGTTACGCCACGTGAATCATAATTTAAAGGGTACAGATCTAGTTTGTCATCCTGTTTGTATTCAGCTTCTATTTTGTTGTTTTATTCGAGATTAATTGCCACGGGTTTAACTCCTGCTTGTTACCGTTTCATTCGATCGAAACCGAATGTCGTTTTGGTGTCTGATTCGGTAAGGAACCGGGAGCACCATCTGCGTAGGCTTATGGTTTAAGACTTGCGTCGCCTACGGTCTTGGATAGCCCCCGCCAGGCAGGGACCCCAATCTTTCAATTGGCGCGAATAATCGCGCCAATTTTTGTCTTATGCGTCCAGCGAGCTCTGATCGATGATCAGACCTGGGCCCATAGTGGTGCTCAGGGTAACGCGCTTGACGTAGATACCTTTCGAGGAAGCAGGCTTGATACGCTTGAGATCAGCGATCAGGGCTTCAACGTTTTCCTTCAGCTTGACGGCGTCGAAGCCCATCTTGCCAACGGAAGTATGAATGATGCCGTTTTTGTCGGTGCGATAACGAACCTGACCAGCTTTAGCGTTCTTAACCGCGGTAGCTACGTCTGGAGTTACAGTGCCAACCTTAGGGTTAGGCATCAGACCACGTGGACCGAGGATCTGGCCCAGTTGACCTACAACGCGCATGGCATCCGGGGATGCAATTACTACGTCATAGTTCAGGTCGCCGCCTTTCATTTCGGCAGCCAGGTCGTCCATACCTACACGGTCAGCTCCGGCAGCCAGAGCGGCCTCAGCAGCTGGACCCTGGGTGAACACAGCAACGCGAACGGTCTTGCCAGTGCCGTGTGGCAGCACAGTAGCGCTACGAACGACCTGGTCGGATTTACGCGGGTCTACACCCAGGTTTACAGCAACGTCGAACGACTCGCTGAACTTGACAGTCGACAGCTCAGCCAGCAGAGCAGCGGCGTCTACAATGTTGTAGGCCTTGCCCGCTTCGATT
>NZ_JBIWAL010000143.1:0-1791 GCF_044760045.1 Pseudomonas sp. NPDC098747
GCAAGTCAGCCGCTCCCGAGATCATGCCCCTGACTGTCCAGCGCTGGCTAACCACCTTCGACAAGTCAGGCGGTCAACACACCCGCCTGCTGCCGCTGGACAAGTGCATCATGAGCACCGCCGAGTTCATCGATCACGTCTCTCACCTCAGCGAGCACGACATCCCTACCCCGCAGCTCCTGCAACTGACCATGAAGCTCATGAACCAGTTGGGGAAACGGAACCTGAGCTTTGCAGGCTTCGCGGTCTAGATTCTTCCCATGCCCGCGCTGATTAGCGTGGGCACCCTCTCCGGCGTCCCGCCGACGCTCAAATGTACATATTTGATATTTATTAACTTTTCATCCTTGCGCATTCAATCTCTAATACTCGAGCGCTCAGGTTTGCAGGGGGCTATTTCATGGCGGCTTCCACGAGGCGTAGCGGGCGAAAACGCTTGCTGCGATGCAAACCTTTTCGTTCCTATGAAACGCTCTTGCCCCGCGCTGCCCCCCCAGAGACAGCGCGGGGATTTTTTCCCTCTCCGGCGTTCTGCCGACGCTCACCCACTCATCAGAACACAAGCAATTACAAGCTAATGCTTGCGAAGTGTAAGGCCTAGCCTTACAATCAATCCCATGATTAAGAGCTTCCGACATAAAGGCCTGAAGGCACTTCACACCAAAGGCGACGCCAAGGGAGTCAAGGCTGAGCACGTTTCCCGCCTCCTTCGTCTTCTGGCATCGCTGGACGTGGCCACAGAGCCGGCAGGCATGGACCGTCCGGGAAACCGCCTTCACCCTCTAAAGGGAAAAGAAAAAGGCTTCTGGGCTGTGAATGTGTCGGGAAACTGGAGATTGATTTTTTGCTTCGACGGTTCAGATGTTGAGCTCGTCGATTATCTCGACTACCACTGATAGGAGGTCATCATGGCTATGCACAACCCACCACACCCTGGCGAGGCTTTGCGCGAAGACGTATTGCCCGCCATCAACATGACCATCACCGCGCTGGCGGAGCATCTTGGATACTCGCGAGGCCAGTTGTCGACCGTGATGAATGGTCATGCAGCCATCACTGCAGATCTTGCCCATCGCCTCGAACTGGCAGGCCTTGGAGTCGCTCGCCAGTGGCTGGCTGAGCAGTCCGCGTACGACCTATGGCAAGCGGAGCATCGCGAGCAGCCGCATATCGAACGATTAAAAGTGGCGTAACACACGCCAAAGCAAGGCCCCGCAATCGCGGGGCTTTTTCATTCCTCTTCCAGCCCACCCAACGGCTGCTCCGCCTGCGACGACGGCTCCACAAACGCCCGGAACGCCTCTACCAACAATCCCCACGCATTGCATCCGTCAGCCGATTCCAGGAACGCCTGCACATTGTCCCGGTGCTGCTCGAACAACTCCCGCGCGAAACTTTTTCGGTGTATTCGGTCAGGCTCATTTCGATCATGACGATTACCAGATGGGAAGTTTTTCAGCTGGCCCAGTTCGCTTCCAATGCACGCTTCTGTGGCGTGCTGGTGGGATGCGCAACACCCGAGAAGCGCCGGTAGAGACCAACAGAGCCCGATATGATCTTGCGCTTCACCGTGGGCACCTCAAGTACGGTCATGGCCTCCAGAAGAATCTGGTCGCACGCAGAGCGGGTCACGGGTTGAGGTTGGCCATCAACGGTGACACTCAGGTACTCGCAGACGATGTCGTGCACGACGGCGGCCTGCCCGTACGCCCCCCAAGGCGGAATCAACGACCAGAAAAGGCGCGGGACACTGGCGCCATCAGTGAGATAGCCCGCCGGCACATGCACCCA
>NZ_JBIWAL010000144.1:0-1628 GCF_044760045.1 Pseudomonas sp. NPDC098747
AAAAATAACGCAAACTACATGCAGAAACTTAACAAAAGCTTCATGATCAAGCACGCGTCGGAAATCCCGGAAGTCATGAAGAAGGCCTTCTACCTGGCGCAATCCGGTCGTCCGGGCCCGGTCGTGGTCGATATCCCGAAAGACATGACCAACCCGGCCGAGAAGTTCGAATACATCTTCCCGAAAAAAGCCAAGCTGCGTTCCTACAGCCCGGCCGTTCGCGGTCACTCCGGGCAAATCCGCAAGGCAGCAGAAATGCTGCTGGCGGCCAAGCGCCCAGTGTTGTACTCCGGCGGTGGCGTGATTCTGGGGCATGGCTCCGAGCCTTTGACCGAACTTGCGAAAATGCTCAACCTGCCGGTGACCAACACGTTGATGGGCCTGGGTGGTTTCCCAGGCACTGATCGTCAGTTCATCGGCATGCTCGGCATGCACGGCAGCTACACCGCCAACCTGGCGATGCACCATGCCGATGTGATCCTGGCGGTTGGCGCACGTTTCGACGACCGAGTGATCAACGGCCCGGCGAAGTTCTGCCCGAACGCCAAGATCATTCACATCGACATCGACCCGGCTTCGATTTCCAAGACCATCAAGGCTGACGTGCCTATCGTGGGTCCAGTGGAAAGCGTCCTGAGCGAAATGGTCGCGATCCTCAAGGAAATCGGCGAGACCCCGAACAAGGAGTCCGTGGCCAGTTGGTGGAAGCAGGTGGATGAATGGCGCGGTGATCGCGGTCTGTTCCCTTACGACAAGGGCGACGGCAGCAAGATCAAGCCGCAGACCGTTATCGAAACCCTGTGCGAAGTGACCAAGGGCGATGCCTATATCACCTCCGACGTGGGTCAGCACCAGATGTTCGCTGCGCAGTACTACACGTTCAACAAGCCTAATCGCTGGATCAACTCCGGTGGCCTGGGCACCATGGGCTTCGGTTTCCCCGCAGCCATGGGCATCAAGTTGAGCTTCCCGGACGACGACGTTGCCTGCGTCACCGGCGAAGGCAGTATTCAGATGAACATCCAGGAACTGTCGACCTGCCTGCAATATGGTTTGCCAGTGAAAATCGTCATCCTGAACAACGGTGTTCTGGGGATGGTTCGTCAGTGGCAGGACATGAGCTATGGCAGCCGTCACTCGCACTCCTACATGGAATCGCTGCCTGATTTCGTCAAGTTGGCTGAAGCTTATGGCCACGTCGGCGTACGCATCACCGAATCGAAAGATCTGAAGTCGAAGATGGCAGAAGCGTTCGCCATGAAAGATCGTCTGGTGATCATCGATGTTTCGGTTGATACCAGCGAGCACGTCTACCCGATGCAGATCAAAGACGGCTCCATGCGCGATATGTGGCTGAGCAAGACGGAGCGTACTTAATCATGCGGCACATTATTTCCTTGCTTCTGGAAAACGAACCCGGCGCTTTGTCTCGTGTAGTCGGCCTGTTCTCGCAGCGCAACTACAACATCGAAAGCCTGACCGTGGCCCCGACCGAAGACCCGACCCTGTCGCGTCTGACGCTGACCACTGTGGGTCATGATGAAGTCATCGAGCAGATCACCAAAAACCTGAACAAGCTGATCGAAGTGGTCAAGCTGGTGGACCTGTCGGAAAGTGCTCACATCGAG
>NZ_JBIWAL010000145.1:0-1465 GCF_044760045.1 Pseudomonas sp. NPDC098747
TCTATAAATTTTTCACTGACCTTGACGCTCAGAACAAAATGGATGAAAAGCCATTCCTAGAGCTTGATCTTCTAGATATCGATGAGCATTTTGTGCCAGAGCTACAAAAGCTCACGAAGTCCGCTTTCGACGTTGAGTCCATTATAAATGCGGCAGGAGAGCTGAAATACGTCAGCCAAATCAAGAAAGAAATTTCGTCTCAATTCTCCAGCCCTTGTGACGAATTCGTAAAGTTTTTCGCCACGCGCGTTTATGACGGAATAATCACGCAGAAGGTTCGCGATCAGTTCGGCCCTCTCACGCGGAAAGCAACCGCCCAATTTTTGGCTGACCAGATCAATGATCGCCTCAGATCCGCAATGAGCGATAGTGCTCCCTCCGTCGCGGCTAGCATTCAATG
Organism: Pseudomonas sp. NPDC098747; assembly: GCF_044760045.1. Taxonomy (NCBI): domain Bacteria; kingdom Pseudomonadati; phylum Pseudomonadota; class Gammaproteobacteria; order Pseudomonadales; family Pseudomonadaceae; genus Pseudomonas; species Pseudomonas sp. NPDC098747. Next base: position 401 of record NZ_JBIWAL010000145.1, read on the forward strand.
CGCGCCCTCGCCTATGCCTGCTAATGAGAGCTTCGCCACCGAAGTAAATGATGACGCCATAACCACTACCCTTGAGGAGCTTGAAGGCTTTCACATCATCAAGGCGATTGTGCGGACCGTTATTGAACCTGGTCGAATCGGCCACCGAGACACCAAGGGCTATTTGGGGGTGCTGCTTGATGACAACAATCGAAAGCCAATATGCCGCCTTCATTTCAATCGGAACCAAAAGCACATTGGGATTTTTGACCATGAAAAAAATGAAACTCGACACCCCATCTCCACGCTCGACGATATTTTTAATTTTTCCGATCAATTGAAAGAGACTGCCCGACTTTACGAGTAGACGACATACAAGCCCCGCCCAAGTGCGGGGCTTTTTTATCCTTGACGCCTCACTTATCCCGGTTTACCTTTCGCTCGTCGCAGTCAATCCTGCGATACGGGTTTTGCAGCTCGGATAGTTTGAGGCGCACAGCGCCGCGAAAGCGGTTTTTTTGTGCTCGCTTTATGGCGGGCTGTGCGCAGGAGGCTTCGGCCTGCCGGTTCCTCAAGCCCGGTCTGCAAACCTGCGTACAGTTCGCCACCCTTCGTTTTGCAGCGCAGATGGCGAACTCCACTTGCTTGAGGGGCTTCACCATGTCTGCACTCGCTATCGCGTCTCTCGACGTACTCGTTGAACTGGTTAACGGCCAACCGACCACCACCAGCCTTGATGTATCAAAGCACTTCAGGAAGCGCCACGACAACGTGTTGCGCGCCATTGAGAACCTTGATTGCAGCCCAGAATTTAACGCCCTCAATTTTGAGGCGGTTGAATATCTCGATCCAAAAGGCGAAAGCCGCCCGATGGTCCGCATGACCCGCGACGGCTTCGTATTCCTCTGCATGGGCTTCACTGGCAAGGAAGCAGCACAGCTGAAAGAGGCTTATATCGGCGCCTTCAATCGAATGGAAGAGACGCTGAGAGGCAAGTCAGCCGCTCCCGAGATCATGCCCCTGACTGTCCAGCGCTGGCTAACCACCTTCGACAAGTCAGGCGGTCAACACACCCGCCTGCTGCCG
>NZ_JBIWAL010000146.1:0-1392 GCF_044760045.1 Pseudomonas sp. NPDC098747
AGCGTGTAATCTCTCTGACTGCGTCTTCCGCCCGTATCCATTGCGCCCTCCTGATAAAAAGCCAGAAGGTGTAAACCTTATTCAGGACGCGACACTGGACAGAAAAAAGGGCCGATTGAATCGGCCCTTTTTTGCGTTCGTTGTTTCATTGCAGTTTTCAGGATTGGTCGCTTGAAGCTTCAGAGGAAAGCCTCCTAAAACCCCTTTAATGATGATTTACCACAACTTTACGGGGGTATCGAATACCCCATGCTCGCGAACTCTTGCTCCGACACGGCACAAACTCAGCTCGACGCGACTGTCCATGACATGGAGCCGGAGTTCAAATCTGGAGGCGATAAAAATGAATTGCGGCCCATGATCAAAATTGCGGCCCAGAAACAAACAAGGGCTTGCATCAGCTTTCGCCCGCAAACCCTTGATTTAAGATGGTGCCCGAAGCCGGAATCGAACCGGCACGCCCTTACGAGCGGGGGATTTTAAGTCCATAACTTTTTACTTTTAATTCAGAAGCTTACGGTCAACATTTTTCCGCATCACAGAAATTTTCTCTCCGTTCTAAGACAGCAAAACCAGCACCTCAAAATAAATTGCGGAAAGAAATCGGGCTGCCGTATCACGCATTCTAAGACGAGTCGGATGGACGTCGGTATGAAGAAAGGTCTAGGTCCTCAGCGTGCGCCGGTCGACTGGAACGCCGATCAGTTAGGCCATACCAACGTAGAAGTGACCAGTCAGCGGTACGGATCTTGAATCAACGATGAGGGACTGGACGTGGTGGACGTGCTGCAATTGGACTTGAAGCTGTCATCGATAAAGGTCGCCTCGTCTAGCCAGACAGCCAAGGAATGGTAGAGCAGCCCTAGGGGATGGTTTGCACGTTGCCTAAAAAAGGCCCCATACCTGGGCCAGGTGTGGGGGCCGATTGAACATAGGGCTGAATTCCATGTATCAGGCGTGAAAGGCCGCTATCGGCCAGATGCGGCCTGTTCCGTGGTGCTTCAAGTTTGCTGCCCGCCGATTATGGACAGGTATCTTTGGGTGCACACTGCGAGCGCCGCTGCGCGCGGGCACTAGCAATCACGCCACCCAGCGAGCATCATCACGAGGGCATTACTTGGCATTGATTAGCTATAGTACTGCCCCTACATTTTCTCATTCTCTCCGAGATGATAGTCTCCTGATACAGCTTAATTAGATGGAATTAACGATGCTTACTGAAGAGATTCTCAACGCTCAGCGCCAAGTACGGACTGACGCATACCAAATGTCGATTGGCGAAATTGTAGGCATGTATTGTAGTGGTCTAATGAAACCGGACACCCATTTAGGCGAGAATGCTCGCCAGATCGAGGTGTCAGATGACCAAACAACGCCGTTCCTTTTCCGCTG
>NZ_JBIWAL010000147.1:0-1001 GCF_044760045.1 Pseudomonas sp. NPDC098747
CTAACGGCGGCTGGGGCTTTGCCCACACCGCAGCAGAAGCCAAAGAAATGGGCTTCTGGGCTTTCCACGTCGATACTCTCGGCTGGTCGGTTGCGTTGGGTCTGATCTTCGTTCTTATTTTCCGCATGGCGGCAAAGAAGGCGACTTCGGGTCAGCCAGGTGCTTTGCAGAACTTCGTTGAAGTATTGGTCGAATTCGTCGATGGCAGCGTGCGTGACAGCTTCCATGGCCGTAGCCCGGTGATTGCACCGTTGGCACTGACCATCTTCGTCTGGGTGTTCCTGATGAACGCCGTCGACCTGATACCGGTCGACTGGATTCCTCAGCTGGCCATCCTGATCTCCGGTGACCCGCACATCCCGTTCCGCGCCGTGTCGACTACCGACCCGAACGCGACTCTGGGCATGGCATTGTCGGTTTTCGCACTGATCATTTTCTATAGCATCAAGGTCAAGGGCATCGGCGGCTTCATCGGCGAATTGACCCTGCACCCGTTCGGCAGCAAGAACATCTTCGTTCAAGCCCTGCTGATCCCGGTGAACTTCCTGCTGGAATTCGTGACCCTGATCGCCAAGCCGATCTCCCTGGCTCTGCGTCTGTTCGGCAACATGTATGCCGGCGAGCTGGTGTTCATTCTGATCGCTGTGATGTTCGGCAGCGGCCTGCTCTGGCTGAGCGGCCTGGGCATTGTTCTGCAGTGGGCGTGGGCAGTGTTCCACATCCTGATCATCACGCTGCAGGCGTTCATCTTCATGATGCTGACCATCGTCTACCTGTCGATGGCGCACGAAGAAAACCATTAAGACCAGTCTCGACTAGTCTGATGTCCTTCCCGGTCAAACGGGAAGGGGCTCCTCAAAGAGCACCTGAAACGATTTGTTTTACCGCTTTAATCTAAAAAACCTAAACCATACGACGTAAAAGTCGGGAGGAAAGATGGAAACTGTAGTTGGTCTAACCGCTATCGCTGTTGCACTGTTGATCGGCCTGGGCGCACTGGG
>NZ_JBIWAL010000147.1:1011-1377 GCF_044760045.1 Pseudomonas sp. NPDC098747
AATGAAACACAGACAACCGAAATATAAAACCTCAATCACACACTAAACATACACGAAGCACAACCGATAAATCCAGAAATGGTTCCAATGCTGCAAGTTAAAATGTTCATCGTTGCCGGTCTGCTCGACGCCGTAACCATGATCGGTGTTGGTATCGCTCTGTTCTTCACCTTTGCGAACCCGTTCGTTGGTCAGATCGCTGGCTAATTACCCGGATTCTTCCGAGTAATTTGATGTGATGGACAACGTAACTGCGAGGTGTTGGCGTGAACATTAATGCGACCCTGATTGGCCAGTCCGTTGCGTTCCTGATTTTTGTACTGTTCTGCATGAAGTATGTATGGCCTCCGGTCATCGCTGCTCTGC
>NZ_JBIWAL010000148.1:0-1308 GCF_044760045.1 Pseudomonas sp. NPDC098747
CCTGACCGAAGTGCAGGTTGTCTGCACCGTCGTTTCCACCAGCAAAAAGACCGATCCGGACGTCGCTGCGATGATCGGTACCTCGGCTGCCCTGGCCATCTCCGGCATTCCGTTCGATGGCCCGATCGGCGCTGCTCGCGTTGCTTTCCACGAAAGCACCGGCTACCTGCTGAACCCGACTTACGAGCAACAGAAAGCATCGAGCCTGGACATGGTCGTTGCCGGTACCTCGGAAGCTGTGTTGATGGTTGAATCGGAAGCCAAAGAGCTGACCGAAGACCAGATGCTGGGCGCTGTACTGTTTGCTCACGACGAGTTCCAGGTTGTGATCAACGCTGTTAAAGAACTGGCTGCTGAAGCTGCCAAGCCTACCTGGGCCTGGGCTCCACAAGCCGAAGCGACTGAACTGCTGGGCGCTATCCGCTCCGAGTTCGGCACTGCGATCTCCGACGCCTACACCATCACCGTCAAGGCCGACCGTTATGCTCGCTTGGGCGAGTTGAAGGATCAGGTTGTGGCCAAGCTGTCCGGTGAAGAAGGCCAGCCTTCTTCCAGCGACGTCAAAGCTGCATTCGGTGAAATCGAATACCGCACCGTTCGCGAAAACATCGTAAACGGCAAGCCACGTATCGACGGTCGCGACACCAAAACCGTACGTCCGCTGAACATCGAAGTCGGCGTTCTGCCGAAGACTCACGGTTCGGCTTTGTTCACCCGTGGTGAAACCCAGGCTCTGGTAGTCGCGACTCTGGGTACTGCCCGTGACGCACAACTGCTGGACACCCTGGAAGGCGAGAAAAAAGACCCGTTCATGCTGCACTACAACTTCCCTCCGTTCTCGGTGGGCGAGTGTGGTCGCATGGGTGGTGCTGGTCGTCGCGAAATCGGTCACGGCCGTCTGGCTCGTCGTTCGATTGCCGCCATGCTGCCTGCCGCTGACGTGTTCCCGTACACCATCCGTGTCGTGTCGGAAATCACCGAATCGAACGGTTCGAGCTCGATGGCTTCCGTTTGCGGTGCTTCCCTGGCCCTGATGGACGCTGGTGTGCCGATGAAGGCGCCGGTTGCCGGTATCGCCATGGGTCTGGTTAAAGAAGGCGAGAAGTTCGCCATCCTCACCGACATCCTCGGTGACGAAGACCACCTGGGCGACATGGACTTCAAAGTAGCGGGTACCGCCAAAGGTGTTACCGCGCTGCAGATGGACATCAAGATCAAGGGCATCACCGAAGAGATCATGGACATCGCTCTGGGCCAAGCCCTGGAAGCGCGCCTGAACATTCACGGTCAGATGAACCAGATCATTGG
>NZ_JBIWAL010000149.1:0-1307 GCF_044760045.1 Pseudomonas sp. NPDC098747
TGTCGCGTCCTGAATAAGGTTTACACCTTCTGGCTTTTTATCAGGAGGGCGCAATGGATACGGGCGGAAGACGCAGTCAGAGAGATTACACGCTGACTTTTAAATTGTCGGTTGTCGATCAGATCGAAAAAGGCGAGTTGAGTTATAAAGAGGCTCAACGACGCTACGGTATTCAGGGTCGGTCGACGGTGTTGGTTTGGCTACGCAAACATGGTCGGCAGGATTGGAGCCAAGGCGCATCCATTCGCTCCCAGAGGATCAGACCGATGGACGAGCCTAATTTGCCACTAACTCCAGAGCAGCGAATCAAGGAGCTAGAGGAGCAGTTGGCACTGGCCAATCAGAAAGCCAAATTCTTCGAAGATGTAGTCGATGTTCTGAAAAACGACTATGGCGTATCAGTCGTAAAAAAGCGGCCCGGCAAGTCGTTGCGCAAACCCAGACCCTGAGTGTCAGCAGGGCTTGCCAGTTTATTGGGATCAGTCGTCAAGCCTATTACAAGCGTGATCGGGTCTATCGCGCTCGGCTTGAACAAGACCAAAAGCTCATCGAATTTGTGCGCAAGATCCGCGTACGTCAGCCATGCATCGGTGCCCGCAAGCTACATTCGATGATGCATGCCAAACACGAGAGGCAAGAGTTGCATGTCGGCAGGGATCGCCTGTTTGAGGTTTTGCGCGATCACCGCCAATTGGTTCGTAGAAAACGGGCCTATCACAAGACGACTGACAGTCATCATCGCTTCCGCTGCCATCCCAACCTCCTGAAGCCGGGCCCGCAGCAAGTGGTGGCGACCGGTCCGGAACAGGTCTGGGTGGCTGATATCACCTACCTCTCCACGCGCGACGGGCCTGTCTATTTGAGCTTGGTAACAGATGCCTATTCGAGAAAAATTGTCGGCTATCACGTTCATGAGGGCATGCATGCCAAATCGGTGGCTCAAGCCTTCCGCATGGCTCTGAAGACGCGCCGAACAAATCAGAAACTGGTGCATCACTCGGATCGAGGATCGCAGTACTGTTCCGACCTCTACCAAAAGCTGCACGCTAAACACGATGTCACATGCTCAATGACCGACGGCTATGACTGCTACCAAAATGCCTTGGCAGAGCGGGTCAATGGCATTTTGAAAACAGAGTTACTGCTCTTCCGGCCGGAAAATCTGGCGCAGGCTGAACAGATGGTGCGAGAGGCAATTACGATCTACAACCAGGAGCGACCGCACCTGTCCTTAAAATACAAAACGCCCGACGCGGTGCATCGGGCGTTGGGGTGAAAAAGGTGTAAACCTATTTCAGGACTAGACA
>NZ_JBIWAL010000150.1:0-1278 GCF_044760045.1 Pseudomonas sp. NPDC098747
GTGCTTGTAGACCTGGTACATCCTGATGCCCATCCAGATCAGCCCTGCGGATACGAGCAGACCGTGGGTACCGACCAGGGTGAAGAACGCGGACAGGAAGCCCGAACGGCTAGGACCGAAGCCCTCGGAGATCAGCAGGTGGAACTCGTTGATCTCCATGGCGATGAAGCCGACGCCGAGCAGGAAGGTCATGAACAACCAACCCAGAACCTGCTGCTTCTTGCCTTTGTACAACGCCAGCATGGCGAAGCCGTAGGTGATCGAACTGAACAACAGCAGGGCGGTTTCGCCCAGCACGTATGGCAGTTCGAAGATGTCGTGGCCCGACGGGCCACCGGCAACGTTGTTTACCAGTACCGCGTATACCGCGAAGATCGACGCAAACAAAATGCAGTCGGTCATCAGGTAGAGCCAGAAACCGTATACGGTCATCTCGCCCGAATCGTGGTGATGGTCATCGTGCCCATGTTCACCATGGGCGTGTCCAGCATTGGTCACTAAATTCGACATGGTTTAAGCCTGTTCCAACGAGGTTTCAACACGGGTGGCACCGGCCGGGATTTTCCCTGCCGCGACCAGACGCTTGTGCTGCTCGGCTTCGATGCGCTCGATCGTTTCAACCGGAACCATATAGCCCTGATCGTCACGTGCAGCGTGGATCACGAAGTAGACGACAGTGCCTACCAGGCTCGCGATTGCCAGCCACCAGATGTGCCAGATCATGGCAAAACCGAAGACGGTCAACAGCGCGCCCATCACAACGCCAGTGGCGGTGTTGTTCGGCATGTGGATCGGCTCGTACTTGGCCGGACGCTGGTACGCGGTACCGTCTTCCTTGGCTTCGGTGAACGGGTCGATGCAGTCAGCCTTAGGCAGCACAGCGAAGTTGTAGAACGGCGGTGGCGACGAGGTCGACCATTCCAGGGTGTGTGCATTCCACGGGTCACCGTGTTCGCACATGTTCTCTGGCTTGTTGCGGTCACGCACACTGACGTACAGCTGGATCAGTTGGCAGGCGATACCGACAGCGATCATCACCGCACCGAACATGGCAACGTACAGGTACGGTACCCACTCAGGGTTGGTGGTGGCGTTCAGACGACGGGTCATGCCCATGAAGCCCAGTGCATAGAGCGGCATGAACGCGACGAAGAAGCCCGAGATCCAGAACCAGAACGCTGCTTTACCCCAACCTTCGTGCAGCTTGAAGCCGAACGCTTTCGGGAAGTAGAACGCGAAACCTGCGATGTAACCGAATACCGCACCGCCGATGATTAC
>NZ_JBIWAL010000151.1:0-1255 GCF_044760045.1 Pseudomonas sp. NPDC098747
CCAAGCAGCGACTTCTTCCGAAACCTGGAAAAGTCCAAGCCTTGATAAGGCGTTGACCTGAATCATTCAGCCCGGCGGCTAAAACCACGGGCGGGGTGATCCTTTGGTAAAACGTGTGTATGATGCGGCAGCCGGGAAATTCCCGGCTTTTTTGCGTCTGCACGTTTGATTGCTGTTTTTACTGCAGAACATCGGGTTGAATGGCTCGATAGTTTTTCGAGGAAAGTGATGGGCGAGGCCGGTTAAAGGCCTTTCGCTGCGTCGTTCATGCGCGTGCGTTTTGAACGGACCGGTCATTTTCTGCTTCACTCAAGGCTCGCCCTCGTGCTGGCCGCCCGGATCAAAGGGGAATGGCGTAATGGCAACGGTAGACCGCTGGCTGCTGCCAGATGGCATCGAAGAAGTACTGCCACCAGAAGCGGCGCGCATCGATGCGCACACCCTGCGTCGCGAAGGCCCGAGCCGTCTGTGCTACGCCGGCAGCGTGTTGCACGCCCAGCCGCGGGCACTGTCGTCGTCGCGCAGCCCGATCCAGTTGGGCGCCGAGTTGTACGGCGATGCCAGCCCGAGCAGCGACGTTGAAGTGATCAGCCTGATGCTGGCAATGCTGCAACTGGCCGACGTGCCGGACGTGCACATGGACCTTGGGCATGTCGGCATCTACCGTGGTCTGGCGCGCGCCGCGGGTCTGTCCGGTGAAGTCGAGCAACAGTTGTTCGATGCGTTGCAACGCAAGGCCATCGACGAGGTCATTACCTTGACCGAAGGCTTGCCGGCCGAACTGTCCGGCATGCTGCGTGCGCTGGTCGACCTGTGCGGCGGCCGTGAAGTGTTGAGCGCTGCCCGCGAGCGTCTGGCCAATGCGCCGGCGCCGGTGCTGGCGGCACTGGAAGATTTGCTGGCGATCGCCGAGCGTCTGTCGGCACGCTTCCCGGAGCTGCCGCTGTACTTTGATCTGGGCGAGTTGCGCGGTTATCACTACCACACCGGTGTGGTGTTCGCGGTGTTCGTACCGGGCGTTGGCCAGTCCATCGCACAGGGCGGCCGTTACGACGACATCGGCGCCGACTTCGGTCGCGCCCGTCCGGCGACTGGCTTTTCCACCGATTTGAAAACCCTGGTGACCCTGGGGCGTGCTGAGATCGAGTTACCGTCTGGCGGTATCTGGATGCCTGACAGTACGGATGCAGCACTCTGGCAGCCGGTGTGTCAGATGCGCAGTGAGGGTCTGCGTGTCGTTCAGGCATTGCCTGGG
>NZ_JBIWAL010000152.1:0-1209 GCF_044760045.1 Pseudomonas sp. NPDC098747
CGCCAAGCCAGTGGCTGCGGCGGTGAAAGAGTTCTTCGGTTCCAGCCAGCTGTCTCAGTTCATGGACCAGAACAACCCGCTGTCCGAGATCACCCACAAGCGTCGTGTGTCTGCACTTGGCCCTGGCGGTCTGACTCGTGAGCGCGCTGGCTTTGAAGTTCGTGACGTACACCCGACTCACTACGGTCGTGTATGCCCGATTGAAACGCCGGAAGGTCCGAACATCGGTCTGATCAACTCCCTGGCTGCTTATGCGCGCACCAACCAGTACGGCTTCCTGGAAAGCCCGTACCGTGTGGTGAAAGATGCATTGGTTACCGACGAGATCGTGTTCCTGTCCGCCATCGAAGAAGCTGATCACGTGATCGCTCAGGCTTCGGCCACGATGAACGACAAGAAAATGCTGATCGACGAGCTTGTAGCTGTTCGTCACCTGAACGAATTCACCGTCAAGGCGCCTGAAGAAGTCACCTTGATGGACGTTTCGCCGAAGCAGGTAGTTTCGGTTGCAGCGTCGCTGATTCCGTTCCTCGAGCACGATGACGCCAACCGTGCGTTGATGGGTTCGAACATGCAGCGTCAAGCTGTACCAACTCTGCGCGCTGACAAGCCGCTGGTAGGTACCGGCATGGAGCGTAACGTAGCTCGTGACTCCGGCGTTTGCGTCGTGGCTCGTCGTGGCGGCGTTATCGACTCCCTTGATGCCAGCAGTAGGGTGGTTCGTGTTGCTGATGACGAAGTTGAAACCGGTGAAGCTGGTGTCGACATCTACAACCTGACCAAGTACACCCGCTCCAACCAGAACACCTGCATCAACCAGCGTCCGCTGGTGCGTAAAGGTGATCGGGTTCAGCGTAGTGACATCATGGCTGACGGTCCGTCCACCGATATGGGTGAGCTGGCACTGGGTCAGAACATGCGTATCGCGTTCATGGCCTGGAACGGTTACAACTTCGAAGACTCCATCTGCCTGTCGGAACGAGTTGTTCAAGAAGATCGCTTCACCACGATCCACATTCAGGAACTGACCTGTGTGGCACGTGACACCAAGCTTGGGCCAGAGGAAATCACTGCAGACATCCCGAACGTGGGTGAAGCTGCGCTGAACAAGCTTGACGAAGCCGGTATCGTTTACGTTGGAGCTGAAGTTGGCGCAGGCGACATCCTGGTGGGTAAGGTCACTCCTAAAGCCCAGACACAACACACTCA
>NZ_JBIWAL010000153.1:0-1169 GCF_044760045.1 Pseudomonas sp. NPDC098747
CATGTGCACCGGGTTGAAGAAGTGCATGCCGACGAAGTTTTCCGGACGCTTGAGGGCCTTGGCCAACAGGCTGATGGAAATGGTCGAAGTGTTGGACGCGAGGATGGTGTCCTCTTTGACCTTGCCTTCAACTTCAGCCAGTACGGCTTGCTTGACCTTCGGGTTCTCGACCACAGCTTCAACGACCAGGTCGACGTGACCGAAATCACCGTAGGACAGGGTCGGACGAATGCCGTTGAGTACTTCAGCCATTTTCGCCGGAGTCATGCGACCTTTATCAACGCGGCCAACCAGCAGCTTGGCGGCTTCGGCCAGACCCTGCTCGATACCGTGCTCGTTGATGTCTTTCATCAGGATCGGCGTGCCTTTGGAGGCCGACTGATAAGCGATACCGCCACCCATGATGCCAGCGCCCAATACAGCGGCCTGCTTCACGTCTTTGGCGATTTCGTCGTAGGCCTTGGCCTTTTTCTTCAGTTCCTGATCGTTCAGGAACAGACCGATCAAGCTCTGCGCGGCAGAGGTCTTGGCCAGCTTGACGAAGCCGGCAGCTTCGACTTCCAGCGCTTTGTCGCGACCGAAGTTCGCAGCTTTCTGGATCGTCTTGATCGCTTCAACCGGCGCCGGATAGTTCGGGCCAGCCTGACCTGCCACGAAACCTTTGGCGGTTTCGAAAGCCATCATTTGTTCGATAGCGTTGAGCTTGAGCTTTTCCAGCTTAGGCTGGCGCTTGGCCTTGTAATCGAACTCGCCGGAGATGGCGCGCTTGATCAGTTCAAGGGCAGCTTCCTGCAGCTTCTCAGGAGCAACCACGGCATCGACTGCGCTAACTTTCAGCGCGTCTTCCGGACGGTTTTCCTTGCCGGAGGCAATCCACTCGATGGCGTTGTCGGCACCGATCAGGCGCGGCAGACGTACGGTGCCGCCGAAGCCTGGGTAGATGCCCAGTTTGACTTCCGGCAGACCGATCTTGGCCTTGGTGGACATGACGCGATAGTCAGCCGCCAGGCACATTTCCAGACCGCCACCCAGGGCGATGCCATTGATCGCGGCGACAGTCGGAACGTTGAGGTCTTCGAAATCGCTGAAGATCTTGTTGGCTTCGAGATTGCCAGCAACCAGCTCCGCATCCGGCAGCTTGAAATTCTCGACAAATTCGGTGATGTCGG
>NZ_JBIWAL010000154.1:0-1092 GCF_044760045.1 Pseudomonas sp. NPDC098747
ACGACACCCGCACGCTTGATCGCATCCCTGATCGATGCGCGGGGCTCGAACTCCTCACAGAACTCCTTGCCCTTGATGAGTCGGGCAACGTGACTGATGCCCTGATTATCGTCAGGGAACAGCATCTCGACTTTGCCCTCCAGCTCGGGTCGGCGAACGCCATCAATCCAGACGTAGATCGCGCGCCGAGTGTTGCCGGCGACATTCGCCGACCAGACGTAAATCGTTTTCGGCCTGAGTTCCTGCACCAATCCCGCCACCACGTCCGGCAAACGCTCTTCGATGATTTCCGGATTTGCCCACCGGCTGGCTGCTGCTGACGATATCGCTCCCCGCTCCTCCCACAGGGCGTAGGAGACGCCAGCAAACGTCGTGATGGCGATCAGTCCGAATATGCGTCTCCAGCTTCCCAGTAGCCACTTGAGCAGGCCCACCGCCTCTGTGCTATCAAGCTTCATCGTCGGAGTCCTCAAAGGAAGGTAGCGACGGCCAATCAATTTCCCCCGGCCAACCTGCCTGCTCAGCGATCTTGCTAAGGTCGATGCGGTATTGCTTCCACTGAGTGAGCTGCTCGACCTGCTCGCCAGTGGCTACATCCAGATCGACCGCATCCTGCAGCGGCGCCAAGGAAATAGCCGCTTCGGCCAATTTTCGTCTTTGCTGATAGATCGCCCGTGTAATCAGCACTTCATCCGGAATCTGCGCCATATCGGCGACCTCACCAAACTCGCCCGCAACGGCGCATTCAAAGATCTTCGGGCCGTAATCGGTCGTATCGTCCGGGCTGGCGGTGAACGGAATCTCACCAAAACCTTCAACCGTCATCGACACATTGATGGCCGTCTTTTCAGCATTCGCCCATTGAGGGTTGCGTACTTCAGTAATGACCATTACGCAATCCTCTTGCAGAGGGTTGTCGAGTCAGGCGACAAACCATCACGATTCAATATCGACCCATGCAACACCCACGTGCCGAAAGGAGCGCCGAAGTCTTGCCCGGCGGTGTTAGACCAGCCAAGGTCTGCACCCGCTACCACAGTTCCGACGCTCGTCCCGCCGCCACCTTTAGTGATAAACAGCCCATAGGTGCCC
>NZ_JBIWAL010000155.1:0-1065 GCF_044760045.1 Pseudomonas sp. NPDC098747
ATCAGTCTTAACACGGAAAGAAGGGTCTTCCTGAGCAAGCTTGCCCAGAGCGATACCCATTTTTTCCTGGTCATCCTTGGTCTTAGGCTCTACGGCAACCGAAATAACCGGCTCCGGGAAGTCCATACGAACCAGAATGATTGGCTTGTCAGCGTTGCAGAGGGTCTCACCAGTGGTGACATCCTTCATGCCGATCAGGGCCGCGATGTCACCAGCGCGCACTTCCTTGATCTCTTCACGGGCGTTTGCGTGCATTTGCACCATACGACCCACGCGCTCTTTCTTGCCTTTAACCGAGTTGATCACGCCGTCGCCGGAGTTCAACACGCCCGAGTAAACGCGGACGAAGGTCAAAGTACCCACGAATGGGTCAGTGGCGATCTTGAACGCCAGAGCCGAGAACGGCTCCGAATCGTCTGCATGACGCTCCAGCTCGATTTCCTCGTTATCTGGGTCAGTACCCTTGATAGCAGGAATGTCGGTTGGCGCAGGCAGGTAGTCGATAACGGCGTCGAGAACCAGGGGAACACCCTTGTTCTTGAAGGACGAACCGCAAACAGCCAGAACGATTTCGCCGGCGATAGTACGCTGACGCAAAGCAGCTTTGATCTCTTCGATCGTCAGCTCTTCGCCTTCCAGGTACTTGTTCATCAGCTCTTCGTTGGCTTCGGCAGCAGCTTCAACCATGTTGTTGCGCCACTCTTCAGCGAGCTCTTGCAGCTCAGCAGGAATGTCCTTGCGAACAGGGACCATACCTTTGTCAGAGTCATTCCAGTAGACAGCTTGCATGTTGATCAGATCAATCTGACCCTGGAAGTTGTCTTCGGAACCGATAGCCAACTGAATTGGCACCGGAGTGTGACCCAGACGCTGCTTGATCTGAGCGATCACGCGCAGGAAGTTAGCGCCAGCACGGTCCATCTTGTTTACATAAACAAGACGTGGAACGCCGTATTTGTTGGCTTGACGCCATACGGTTTCCGACTGAGGCTCAACACCCGAAGTACCACAGAACACAACGACAGCGCCGTCGAGTACGCGCAGGGAACGTTCAACTTCAATAGT
>NZ_JBIWAL010000156.1:0-1038 GCF_044760045.1 Pseudomonas sp. NPDC098747
ACTCGTGAAGCGATCAACGCCAAGGGCGAAGGTCGTGTTTTCGCGGATCTGCAAGAAGTTGACCGTGTGTTCCGTGCCGGCGAAGCCGCATTGCACGCCAAGGTCAAAGTGCGGATCAACGAAACCGTCAACGATCGTGATGGTGGCAGCGTCAAGAACACTCGTATCGTCGACACCACTGTCGGCCGTGCGCTGTTGTTCCAGGTTGTTCCACCTGGCCTGTCGTACGACGTTGTCAACCTGCCGATGAAGAAAAAGGCGATCTCCAAGCTGATCAACCAGTGCTACCGCGTGGTTGGTTTGAAAGAGACCGTTATCTTCGCTGACCAGTTGATGTACACCGGTTTCGCTTACTCGACCATTTCCGGCGTTTCCATCGGCGTTAACGACTTCGTTATCCCTGATGAAAAAGCCCGCATCATCGGTGCTGCCACCGACGAAGTGAAAGAGATCGAAAGCCAGTACGCCTCCGGCCTGGTAACCCAGGGCGAGAAGTACAACAAAGTGATCGACCTTTGGTCGAAAGCGAACGACGAAGTTTCCAAGGCGATGATGGCCAACCTCTCGAAAGAGAAAGTCATCGACCGTCATGGCGTTGAAGTTGACCAAGAGTCTTTCAACTCGATGTACATGATGGCCGACTCGGGTGCGCGGGGTTCCGCAGCACAGATTCGTCAGCTGGCCGGTATGCGTGGCCTGATGGCCAAGCCGGACGGTTCCATCATTGAAACGCCGATTACTGCGAACTTCCGTGAAGGTTTGAGCGTACTTCAGTACTTCATCTCCACTCACGGTGCTCGTAAAGGTCTGGCGGATACCGCGTTGAAAACTGCGAACTCCGGTTACCTGACTCGTCGTCTGGTAGACGTGGCGCAGGATCTGGTTGTAACCGAGATCGATTGCGGCACCGAACACGGTCTGTTGATGACTCCGCACATTGAAGGCGGTGACGTTGTTTATTCGTTGGTTGATCGGTTTTTGGTTGTTTTTTTTTATAGTGTGTTTTTGATTGTTGTTATCGTTGTTGTTATTTTTATT
>NZ_JBIWAL010000157.1:0-1032 GCF_044760045.1 Pseudomonas sp. NPDC098747
GGCCCAGAGTGTGTAAAAACGCGCTGATGCACTGTCGGCGCGCAGCGCCGACGGTTGTTAGCTGAGTAATTGCTCGCAACAAGTCCTGCGGATCATCACTAGGGCCTGGGAGCCCCCAGCGCCGCTTCTACCTTGCTGGGTGGCCAAAATACAGACCTCTTCAGGCCGACAGCGCCTTCATTAAACCGCTGGTACCGAGAATTTTCATGACCCGCTTCAAGTTGTAGGCGAGGACGTTCAAACTCATCTCCGCACTTACTCCGTTCAGCTTTCGTGTCAGGAAATGCGTGGCGCCCATCCATTGTTTGAGTGTCCCGAAGGGATGCTCGACCGTACGCTTGCGGACTCGCATCATGTCCGGCGCGTTGCTCAGTCTGTTCTGCATTTCCTCCAGTATGGCTTCATGCTCCCAGCGTCGAACCCGCCGTTCCGTGCTCGGTGTGCACTGCGGTTTCATTGCGCAGCCCCTGCATTTCGAACTCCAGTAACGGTGCAGCGTCAGGCCTTTTTCAACGTTGGTATAGCGCCAGCTCAGTGCTTCTCCCGCCGGGCAAATGTATTCGTTTTTTGCCGCGTCGTAGATGAAAGCATCGTTATTGAAACGCCCGCCCGCTTTGGCTCCAGAGGTCATCGGCTTGGGCACATAGGCAGTGATGCCTGCATCGTGACAAGCCAGGATCTCTTCGCTTTTGAAGTAACCTCGATCAGCCACTACCGACAACGTTTCTGACGCCATAGCCTCGCGGGCCTGCTTGGCCATCGAGCTGAGTTGATCTCGGTCGGAACCGACGTTGGTAACCTCATATGCAACGATCAAATGGTGCTGGGTATCGACCGCTGTCTGCACGTTGTAACCGACGATTCCAGTGCCGCGAGTCATCATGGAACGGGCGTCTGGATCGGTCAGTGATACCTGTTTATCCGGTGATTCGTTGAGCTGAGTTTCAATGACCTGTAACTCTTTCATCTGAGCTTTGAGCTTGTCGATTTTCTCTTGCAGACGACCAGCCTTGGGCTGAGCGATCGAGGGTT
>NZ_JBIWAL010000158.1:0-1019 GCF_044760045.1 Pseudomonas sp. NPDC098747
AACCTGCGCCCGGTGGCGCTGGCCTTGCGCGGGGCAGTCGGTGAAGCGCAACAACTGCTGATCGCCGGGGATGACGATCGCCTGACCGAGGGGAACCCCGGCTGGAAAGCCGCCAATGCGGCGGCCCTCGCGGCGGATTGTTTAGTGGGCTTTCCTCAATGGCCCGCCGATGCGCCGGACCACCTGACTGATTTTAATGATCTGCATAACTGGAGCGCGGCCCATGGTAACGAATGAGCACGCACCACGCGCCATCGATCTGGGCGGCACAGCCGGGGCCACGGAGGGCACCACCCCGCCCCCCGGCATGGCCGACCAATCCGCCAGAATCGCGGCTCATTTTGTAAGCGCATGTTCACCCCTACGGGCCCCGGTTCGCCCGAGCTGGGCAGTGTATGAACACCCAGTGCAGCTGGAGGGCGGGCGAAAACTGCGCCCCGGCGTGTATTGGCACACGACACGGACCGACGCCGAAGGCGAACGCCACCCTGCTGACGAGTGGGTTTCAACGCCGGTCATGGTCGTCGCCCGTACGGTGCGCACGGAGGACGGCAGCGAAGGCCGTCTGCTGCGCTTGGCCACCCACGCCGGCACGCGCGAATGGGTGCTGCCCATGGAGGTGTTCGGGGGGAGCGGAGAGGACGCACGACGTAGCCTGTTTTCTATGGGGGTCATTATTGCGCTGAAAAAGCGCGTCGCGTTTATGGAATACCTGATGGACCAAGAGCCTGAGTTGACATTGGCCACCACCACCCGCCCCGGTTGGCATGTGTCCGGCGCCTTTGTATTGCCTGACCGCACGCTCGGTAGTGATACCGTGCGCTTTCAGTCCAGCGGCCAAGCCCCGACGTTGTTTGCGGCCAAAGGCGATCTGTCCCACTGGCAAACGTTGATCGCGGCTAAATGTCTGGGTAATCCAGTGTTGACCTTGGCTATCGGCTGCGCTTTGGCGGGGCCGCTGTTAAGTCTGGTGGGTGTGAACGGTGGCGGTGTGCACCTGGTCGGTGACAGCTCCAAGG
>NZ_JBIWAL010000159.1:0-1017 GCF_044760045.1 Pseudomonas sp. NPDC098747
GATGCCTTTACCGTTACGGATGTCAACCAGAGTCTTCAGTACCGCGACGATGTCTTCTTTGCACAGCACACCCGAACCTTCGATCTCGGTACGACCGATACGACGGTTGAACTTCATCCGGCCGACCGCAGACAGGTCATAGCGCTCAGGGCTGAAGAACAGGTTGTTGAACAGGGTTTCGGCAGCGTCTTTGGTTGGCGGCTCGCCTGGACGCATCATGCGATAGATCTCGACCAGCGCTTCCAATTGGTTGCTGGTGGAGTCGATCTTCAGCGTGTCAGAAACGAACGGACCGCAGTCGATATCGTTGGTGTACAGGGTCTCGATACGAACAACCTGAGCCTTGGCGATTTTGCCCAGGATCTCAACGTTCAGCTCGGTGTTGCACTCAGCCAGAATTTCGCCAGTGGCCGGATGCACGATGACCTTGGCGGTGGTGCGACCGAGGACGTAGTCCAGAGGCACGTCCAGCGTCTTGATACCGGCTTTTTCGATCTGGTTGATGTGGCGCGCAGTAATACGACGGCCCGCTTCAACAATGACCTTGCCTTTCTCATCCTGGATATCCAGAACGGCAATTTCACCACGCAGACGCGATGCAATCAGTTCCAGGCTGAGGGTTTCATCCTTCAGGCTGAATACGTTGGTGGTATAGAAAGCATCCAGCACTTGCTCAGTGGTATAGCCGAGCGCGCGCAGCAGTACCGAGGCCGGCAGCTTGCGACGACGGTCAATACGCACGAACACGCAGTCTTTCGGGTCGAACTCGAAGTCCAACCACGAACCGCGGTAAGGGATGATGCGCGCGGAGTACAACAGTTTGCCGGAGCTATGCGTCTTGCCGCGGTCGTGGTCGAAGAACACGCCCGGGGAACGGTGCAACTGGGAAACGATTACACGCTCGGTACCGTTGATTACGAAGGTACCGTTCTCAGTCATCAGGGGGATTTCACCCATGTAGACTTCTTGCTCTTTGATGTCCTTGATCGCTTTGTTCGACGATTCTTTGTCGAAAAT